>CAYWHF010000477.1:0-2138 GCA_964457695.1 uncultured Methylocapsa sp. | reverse complement strand
AGCGCTGCAATCATCAGCCCGTTCCAATCGGCGAGTATTTTGTCGTCAAGGCCCGGCCGTACGCGGCGCTCGCGCGCAGAGAACAAAATCTGACGTAACGAAATGAGCCGCGTTTCCTCCTCTGGAGTTGGCGCTTGCGCCTTGAGGCGATTTAGAATGATGCAGCTTTTGCCATGCGCCTCATCCTCCCAATTGCCTTTAGGCGAGGCATCATAAAATTTACCAAGAAACGCCGCGTCTTCCGCCCCGAGCAAGGATGCGATTCCGGCATAAGTCCAAACATAGAATTTGCCTTCGGCTCCTTCGCTGTCGGCATCGAGGCTCGCACAAAAAGCGCCTTGCGCATTCGTCATTTCGCGCTTGAGCCAGCCCACGGTTTCCGATGCGCATCTTCGGAAAAGCGCGTCGCCGAATTCATGGTGACAAAGCGCCAAGAGCTCGAGGATTTGCGCATTGTCATAGAGCATTTTCTCGAAATGCGGCACGAGCCAGCGCTCGTCCGTCGAATAGCGCGCATAGCCGCCACCGAGATGATCATAGATGCCGCCCTGTGACATTTTTGTCAGCGTCACCCTTACGAGCTCGCGGTAGGGCGTGTCTTTGCTCCGCGCGCCCGCGCGCCAAAGCAATTCCAGAATGGGCGTGTTCGGAAATTTGGGCGCGCCGCGTAAGCCGCCGTTCTGAGGATCGATGAGGCGGGCGATTTTTGGCGCGAAAGAGTCAATTTGCTCCAGGGTTAGCGCGCCCCCGCCCTCCGCCAGCGGTTTTGCGAGCTCGCGGCGAATGAAGTCGGCGTTTTGCCCGATCTGCTTTGGATCGCGATGAAAGGCCTCTGCGACCGTCTTCAACACGCTGACAAAAGACGGCCTGCCATAGCGCGCGGTTTTGGGAAAATAAGTGCCGCCCCAAAATGGCTCCCCTTTGGGCGTCAAGAACATGGTCAAGGGCCAGCCGCCCTGCTCGCCAAGAGCGTGTAGCGCCGACATATAGATATGATCGATGTCGGGCCTCTCCTCCCGGTCAACCTTGATGTTCACGAAAAGCTCGTTCATCACCGATGCGGTCGCTTCGTCCTCAAAACTTTCATGCGCCATCACATGGCACCAGTGACAGGCAGCATATCCGATCGAGAGCAACATCGGCTTATTGAGCGTCTGCGCTTCGCGCAGCGCCTCCGCGCCCCACATGCGCCAATGCACGGGATTTTGCGCATGCTGCAAGAGATAGGGGCTTGCGGCTTGGCACAGTTCGTTTTGGCCAGTTTCGGACATCTGGATTGCAGCCTTGCTTTGACGCGGGACGGTATCCCCTAAACAGGGGACGCGGAGGAAGCGATTTTGTGGCAATCAATCAAAAAAATCATCATCTGGCGGATGTCGGGTTAACTTCTAGCGGCACGTTAAATTTCGTTGGCTCGAGAAGCAACGGCCTGCCGTAGCAGGCCTCGATCACGCCGGTGAATAGATTACAGTACTTCTTCCAGATTGAGGAGATTTTCCGATGCCGCAACATCCACTTAAGCAACCGGTCATCGTCAAGCGGGACACTCCGGCACCGCCGCAGTGGCCTACCTTTGCAGGCACGTCTCAGTTTGTGGGCACAAGTCCGGGCGGACGGGTAACCGTGTTCGTAGATCCTTCGCTGGCCGATCCTGGGCTCCAGAACGCCCGAGACCTCGTCAGTGACGCTGACCGGGTTGTCGCCGCCAACGACAAAATCTTTGGGACAACCGGAGGACACGTCAACGTCATTGTTTGCGCCATGGACGGGAGAACCGACGGCACCGGCGGCGCGGATCATGCCAGTTGCAATTACACGACTGGCGGGGCGATCGAGGTATGTGCATCGTTTGGCAACTCTGCCCGGGTATCGGCGCTGTTCGAGGCTGAGCTGAGCGAGTGTTCGATGGGCGGCAACCTGTGCGGCGTCAACACTGGGGAAGCCCTATCCCGCTGGTGCGCGACGGTGATCGGGAACAATGTCTTGGCCGATTTTACCACGGCCCCGCTTTGGGTGCAGGACGGGATGCCGGATTATGTCAATCAGACTGACCCAACCGACCGAAACGCGGACAGCACCGGATGCGGGATGGCCTTCTTGTCCTGGCTCATGAGCCTAGGTCAGGGACTGGATAAAAT
>CAYWHF010000476.1:0-2165 GCA_964457695.1 uncultured Methylocapsa sp. | reverse complement strand
GAGCCGTCTGCCATAGTAACCGTTCCAGTGCCCGACCAATGTCCGGACAATCCTAAGAATGGCCCTCCCGACAGTCCCAAAAATGGCCCGTGGGAGCCCGTATTCGCATACCCATGTGCCGGAGCGAGCATACCGAAGGCCGCTAGCACACTGCACAGGCTCAGCACGGGTTTCAAGCAACGCTTTGCCATGAATTTTGCCTTTCAAGTTGCACAAGGTTAGCCCGTCGAACGGGCGCGAGACTCGTTCCATCAACTCCGCAGCTCATTGTTTCGTTGCGCGGTTCCGCGCTGTCTTACGCCTGAACACGGCTTTTTGATTGGGTGAGTCCAAGGCCCAAAACAATGGCAGATAGCAAATTAAGCGCTTGGCCTGCGAGGCCAGTATTAACAAATGCAAGAATCATGAGTGTAACAATGCAGGCGCCGGCCCCTGCCGCGTAAAATGAATCCCGGCCTCGATGCGCAGCCCCGCGCAAGAGCACATAGACGGCAAAACACGTCGCTATGGCGGCAATCCAAAGCGACGCCCGTCCCATCTCGATTGACAGTTGAGCGGCAGCCGTAACGGCGTCGATATCTTTAGACCCGGTGCCGCTTGACCGATAGATAGGTGCGAGCGCGCCAAATGCGCCGGCCCCATCCCCGAATAATGGAGCATCGCCAAGGATGCGCTTTGTCATTTCGACGGCTGCTTCGCCCTTCTGAGTAAAGGCAAACCTTGGGTCTGAATCCGTTGCCAAGATTTTTAGCACAGCTGCCGCGATGATGAGAGCCGTGGTTCCGATCGCGACCGCGCCAAAACGTCCAAGGTTAAACCTGCGAATCGCAACGCTCGCGCAAAATGTCAGAAATCCCGATAACGCCGCGAAGGTCAACGGCCCCGATCGTGCTAGGGCGACCGCGCCAGCGCAAGTTAAAAAAGCGGTCAGACACAGAACCGCCCCGAAAAGAAATTTCTTTTGGTTCTGGTTAGGTTTGTACCGGCGCCTCTCGTAACGCTCGAAGATGAGGACCCCGCAGGCCGAAGCGAGCGTAACCCCGAGACAGGCGCAATCGAGCGCCTCTCCATGGTTAACAGCGAGACGAGAGCTGACCAGATCATAGCGTAGGATAGTCAGAGAAATCAGAAAAACAGAGGCTAGCACGCCCGCCAAGACCACTTTCGCCCGGTACCGGTCGGTTGAAACCGCGGCGGAGAGCACGACCGCGCCAACCAGCGAAAGATAGCGCGAAAGAGCCATTGCGGTGGCACCTATGTCCACGCTGATGCTCCCGGTGATCCCCCGAGAAAACCCAGCATCGGCACTCGTCCAAACCGGATTTGCGAGAAATTGGAGGGGCAGCATTTGAACGAACATCCATACCGCAGGGACAGCGGCGATAACAACAAACGGGCGCGAGAACACGGTCAGCAAATGTTGCGCCTCGCCCTGCGGCAATTCGACCGCAACCACGATAAGCCCCGCAGAGACGAGTAAGGGAATGAAGCTCAAAAGCACCGCCCCATCCAGCGTAATGACCGCAGGACAAAGGCTAAGCAGCCCTAAGAGAATGAAAAGTGCGATGGACATAAGGTTGGATTGGCCTGGAGGAAATTGCCGCCAGTTTTGGCCCGCTTTGATAGCGCACTGCAAGCGGCAAGTCACTGTGCGGACTGCGGCCAGCGCGGACGAGCTCCGTCACCCCACTGTGGCGGCTAGTTCATCGTCCATTGTCTGAACGTACCACCGGTAGACCGCGCGAATACCGTCTTCGAGACTTGTTTTCGGCCGCCAGCCGAGACCCGCCAGCCGGTTCGAATCCAAAAGTTTTCGCGGCGTGCCGTCGGGCTTCGTCTTGTCGAAAGCAAGGACCCCTTCGAAACCAGTCACTCTGGCGACCATCTCCGCAAGCTCACGAATGGTCACGTCAAATCCTGCGCCGCAGTTGATCGGCTCAACGCTGTCGTACCGGTCCATAAGAAATACGATAGCGTCGGCCAAGTCGTCGACGTAGAGTAATTCCAGCTTCGGAGTCTCGGTCACCCAGATCACGACTTCTGCCTTGCCTGCCGATTGGGCGTCGTGGAATTTCCGGGTCACCATCGGCGGGACATGGCTCGTGCAAAGATCAAATTTAACGTTAGGGTCCTAGCGTTTGACCGGCATTAATGAAATATTGGCG
>CAYWHF010000475.1:0-2166 GCA_964457695.1 uncultured Methylocapsa sp. | reverse complement strand
CGCCGCGCTCGAAGTGATCGATCAGGGTAGTCTCGACAATGCTCAGGATGAAGACCAGGCCGCGGACGACCCTGAAAGCGGCGAAAAGGATTCGCCTTTGAACGCCGACGCAGACCATGGTTCGGATACAGTCTCAGGCGAAACTACCGACCCCGCTTCCGATCCGATGGGCCAGAAAGATTTAGAATCAACGGATTTACCAATCGGTCACTTCGACTTGGAAGCCGAACCGCATGCAACAGATGAGGCGGACGATTTGCATGGGCCGTTGCAATCGCAGCAGCCGCGCATGGACATTGGCAAGCCGGACTATGCTGTCTTCACCAGGACATTTGACGAGGTCGTCGCAGCTCAAGACCTCTGCGACGCAGAAGAACTGGAACGGCTCCGCTCGTATCTCGATAAGCAGCTCAGCAACTTATCCTCCATTGTGGCGCGGCTTGCCAACCGACTCCAGCGCCGCCTCATGGCCCAACAGCGCCGGTCGTGGGAGTTCGATCTCGAAGAGGGGATCCTCGATCCGGCGCGGCTTCCCCGGATCATTGTCAATCCGTGGCAGCCGCTCTCGTTCAAGCAGGAAAACGACACTGCGTTCCGCGATACAGTTGTGACTCTTCTTATTGATAACTCCGGATCAATGCGGGGGCGCCCGATCACGGTTGCTGCGACTTGCGCCGATATTTTGGCCCGCACATTGGAGCGGTGCGGCGTCAAGGTCGAGATTCTTGGCTTCACGACGCGGGCTTGGAAAGGCGGTCGATCACGCGAATCCTGGCTTCAGGCAGGCAAACCGGCTTCGCCCGGCCGCCTCAACGATCTTCGCCACATCATCTACAAATCTGCCGACGCGCCTTGGCGACGATCGCGAAAAAATCTTGGGCTAATGATGCGCGAGGGCCTGCTAAAGGAAAATATCGACGGCGAGGCGCTGGAATGGGCACACGCAAGGCTTCTCGCGCGCACGGAACAGCGCCGCATATTGATGACGATTTCCGACGGCGCGCCCGTGGACGATTCGACGCTCTCGGTCAATCCAGGAAACTATCTCGAACAGCATTTGCGCCGCGTGATCTCAGAGATTGAATTACATTCTCCGGTTGAACTTATCGCGATTGGGATAGGCCATGACGTGACCCGCTACTACCGCCGCGCCGTCACGATTGTCGATGCCGAAGAGCTCGGCGGCGCCATGACCGAAAAACTTGCCGAGCTTTTTGAGGAAACTGCGGTGCTTCAGCGATCCCAGCTGCAGTGGCGGGCAGGTTCGAGGGGCTTGCCGCATCGCGGCAAAGTGCATTGACCCATGTTGCCAGCCGTTTGTCCATATCCTGAATGGCCTGCCGACAAGGAACTGGTCCTTTATCTGCGCCAACTTCTTGCAACAAACCGATGCGCTTGGCTTTGTGTCTTCTCGCGTGCGGTGAAAACGGGAGCCTTGCGCGGCAAGTTCATGCATAAGCTCCATCACGAACGGCAAAATCAAGCATGGCCGAATAGGATGCTACTTTGATCCGTTGCTGCTTCATGACGCAGCTATGCGATTCCGATTCGCTCGGCCGTTGAAGTGGTGGCTACGCATTTGTGCACGCAAAAACGCAAACCGATCCTTGCCGAACGAAGGCAATTGACTTGACGAAGGAGAGAACGAGTGGCAACATTCCACACTCATTCTCGATATTCTTTAAGGTGTGCGGGAGCCTCATATCGTGGCATTGCTGCTCGATCATGAAATGACAGCCGCCGGCGCCACTGCGACAGGCCCCGACGCGCCGGTCCTGAGCGATCCAACCGGGCAATTTGCTCAGAGCATCAATCGTCGGCATTTCTTGTTTTCGCATGGCCTGAAAGGCCATCCGCTGTTCGAGCTGTCCAATCTGATTGAGCTTGCCAGACGCCCGTTGCCAAACGGCGCCTATTGGTCGAATGGCGCGGTCGACGTTACGGATCACTGGGACTCGAATGGCCGCCCCCGGCTGACGCTTGTCGACACGCTGGCTAATATTGGCGACAATAATTCGTTGGTAATTCTAAAGAAGGTTGCGAAGGATCCGGTCTATGGTCCGCTATTCCAGGAACTGACGGCAAAAATCACGGCGCTTTGCGGCGACCAAATGCGTCATGATATGGGGCTTGGCGAGGCGTCGATTTTGATAAGCTCGCCCAATC
>CAYWHF010000474.1:0-2175 GCA_964457695.1 uncultured Methylocapsa sp. | reverse complement strand
TTGAGGCGGTTAACTTCCTCAAAAATGTACGGCGGCAACCGCTTGATGCGATAAAAGTCGACTTGCATTGGCCCGGGACCGTTCAATCGACGCGAATACCGCGTCGCAGGTGAGCATCGCGGCAATAAGGTTGCGTCGTCAATGGCTTTGCGGCTGTTCCTCAGATCAACCCTGGAGGAAAATCTCCGCGCGTCGGTTACCCGCTTCTCCCTGTGGCATCGACTCATAATAGACAGGCTGACTATCTCCTACCGCCTCGACCAGCACGTGACTGGCGGGGACGCCTTCCCGAATGATCTCATGTGCAACGGAATTGGCTCGGGCTTGCGACTTGGCAAAGATCGTCATCAAGTGCTTCTCGATTGGCATATTGGCCGTACGGCTCGATGAGTGGCCAACCACCTTGATGTAGCCGGCCCCGCCGCGCTGGCGGAATGCCGCTACCACACTCCTGATTTGCGCTCGCCCGGCCGCGGTTATCGCAGTCCCGTCACCGGGAAAAAGCACGACCGCTTGCGGAGCACCTCCGATGGCATTGGTGTAGACGCTTGGCGCAGGAGTGCTCAAAACGCCAAGGTTGGCGACAACGGCGCCGGACATTGTCAACGATCCCCCGACCGAGCGCTCCTTTCCGCGCTTCGTGACCGGCGCGGAACCGTTGACGGGTGCAATCGGACCTGTCGCCACCCCGGCATTCGCGGCCGTTTCCTGGTATCGCGCAATGATCGGCGGGGCCACAAATTGCGAGATCGAAGGATCGAGCGGCGGAGCGGACGAAGGCTTAAAGCCCAGTGCTGCATCGGACATCGCCACGGGTTGCGCCCCGGCTACCGTTCCCGCAGCGGGCGCCACGCTGGGTGCTTCAGGCGCGGGCTGAGCCGGAGCGGGAGCGGTTTGTGCCGGTGGCGCTGCAGTTGGTGGCTCGGCCGACGCCGTCTGCGCGGGCGCCGATGGAGCCGGAGCAGTATTGTCGGAAGCAGATGTCGGCGGCGGCGGTGCAGCGGACTGCGGCGCAGGCGGCGCGGCCTCGGCGGGAGGACTGGCACTGGGTGGTGGTGGGGGCGCGGCTGCCGGCTCTGTACCGCCACGAAGCGCGTCAGAACTGTAGCGGGAGCGCGCGGCGTCCGCAGCAAGCGAGTCGGATGTTGCGCGTTGCGCGTCGGGAGATGTGGTGCCCGTCGGCTTGTCGGGGATTGCGGCTAGGTCCGGCTTCGATCCGTCCGCGTTTGCCGGCGCCGTATCCGGTGGAAATCCATTCGCATCGGCGGCCGGCGTCGTGTCGGGCGTATCGTCCCCAATCAAGCCGGAGATTGTCGAACAGCCCGCCGTGCATGCGGCGATCGTAAGAACCGCCGCGAGACGCACCAAGGTTCCTGTCATGCTCGTATTCCTCAGCCTCAGCCAAACGCTTTGCCCCACCGTATACAGGCGCGTCTTAGCTGTTCCAAGCAGAAGTCCCTGCCAAGGCGATGAAATCTTGTGATAGGGACGGCGCTACTCTGCCGCGCCCACAGCTTGCGGATCGGTGCCAGCGCACGATAATTGTTCCGCCCAGCGGGCCGGTGGTGATCATGCAAGAGAAGCTCGGCGATTCGGCCGAAAACGCCAAGGCGCAAGACAAGCGAAAAGACGATCGCGATCGGACAAGTCCCTACGCGCTCGGAGATGCGAACGAGTTGGCCCGAAATATGGTGCGGGTCGGTCAACAATCGCAACGCCTGTTGTCTGACTTCTTCAAGCGCCAATCCTCGCCGGAGAAGGAACCAATTGATCCGCTCAATTTGGCCGGTCCATTCTTTGCCCTTGTAAAGGCAATGGCTGCCAATCCGGCCGCGATCGTCGACGCGCAGTTTCAACTGTGGCGTGACTTCATGGGCCTCTGGGAAGTCACCGCCCGAAAGATGCTCGGCGGACAAGTCGATCCGGTCGTCTCACCTAAATTTGGCGACAAGCGATTCAAGGATAAAGACTGGCAAGAAAATCAGGTCTTCGATTTCATCAAACAATCCTATCTGCTGACCGCAAACTGGATGCAGAACACGGTCGCTAAGGTCGAAGGGATTGATGACGACACTCGAAAGCGCGTCAATTTTTACACCAGGCAATTCGTCGACGCGATTGCGCCGACCAATTTCATCCTCACCAATCCGGAAGTGTTGCGCGCCACTTTGCAAT
>CAYWHF010000473.1:0-2176 GCA_964457695.1 uncultured Methylocapsa sp. | reverse complement strand
CCAAAAACAAGCGTGCGTGCGGAACGAGACGTGGAGACTGCACCTTCAAACGAAGCGGCGCGCGCGCAGGAAGTCGCAATCGTTGCCGAAAATCTCTTGCGCAAGCTCGATCACGGTGAAGAATTTTCGCCTGAACTCGCCGCGCTTGAAAATTTAGGAATTTCTGCGTCTGCGCTCGCACCGCTGCGGGCCGCTGCCGCGTCCCCTGTTTCGACCGAACGGGAACTCACGGCGCAGTTTGCAAATCTCTCTGGAAAGATCATTGCATCCGAAAATGCCGCGCCGGCCGGGCAGGAGGAAAGTTTTCTTGACCGGTTGACAAGAAACGCGAAAGGCCTCGTCGATGTTCGCCGCGTCGGCGATACTTCCGCCTCCGACGTGGGCAGCCTGGTCACAAGTATCGAGTCGGCGCTCGCAGACCACGAGATCGAGGCTGCCTATAAAGCCTGGACGCAATTGCCCAGTGCCGCCAAAAATGTTGCGCTGAGCTTTGGGGAAGCCGCGAAGTCGCGGCTCGACGCAGTCAATGCCGCGAAATCGATCGAGGCCGATGCCGTGGCGGTTCTAGGCAAGCCGAAGCCGAAGGCGGCCGAGAGTAAAAATTAGTAAGTCCTCGCCGAGAAAAACATGCTCCGGCTTCTCATATATTTAGCGATTCTCATCGTCCTTGCTTTGGGGCTCGCCTGGCTCATCGAGAAGCCGGGCGACATTGTGCTGAACTGGCAAGGGTACCGGATAAAGACATCGCTCGTGTTTGGGCTCGGCGCCATTCTTGCCGTGGTTGCCGCGCTCGTTTTGGCATGGAATTTTCTCTCGACCGCGGTCCGTTCGCCATCGGCGATATCGAGTGCGGCGCGGGCGCGGCGGCGGGAAAAGGGCTTTGCCGCGCTCTCAGAAGGCATTCACGCTGTTGGCATTGGCGATGCCGGGCGTGCGGCAAAGGCCGCCGCTCAACTGCAAAAATATTTGCCGGGAGAACCCTTGGCTCTGCTCTTGCGGGCAGAGGCGGCGCAACTTACCGGCGATCTCCAAACGGTCGAAGCTTTGTTCAGGGAAATGACCGGGCGCGACGATACGCGGCTTCTTGGCTATCGCGGACTGCATGCGCAAGCGCACCGGCGCGGCGAGATCGAGTCTGCGCACCGCTATGCGAGCGCCGCGCATCAAATTGCGGCTTTGCCCTGGTCAGCGGCGGCCGTTTTCGATCAGCGAGTCGCGGCGAAGGACTGGCAAGGTGCGCTCGCGGCTTTGGAAAACAACCGGGATTTTATTGACAAGGCTCTAGGAGAGCGTCAGCGCGCCGTGCTGATTGCGGCGCTCGCATTAGAAAAGGAGCAAACGTCGCCGGATGAATCCCTCCGGCTTGCCCGCGTTGCAAACAGACGCGCGCCGGACCTCATCCCGGCGACGGCGCTCGCCACGCGGCTCCTGGCGCGCAAGGGTGCTGCGCGAAGGGCGGCGCGACTCATCGAGTCGGTATGGCGGCTGGGACCCCATCCCGACCTTGCAAATCTCTATCTCGGTCTGCGTCCGGGCGAGCCGCACAACGCACGGCTTTCGCGGGCGCGCGTCCTTGCGAAACTGGCGCCGGGCGACCCCGAAAGCCGGATGACGCTCGCGAGCGCGGCGATCGCGGCCTGCGATTTTCGGGCAGCGCGGGAAGCCATGCGGCCACTGATCGAAGGCGACGAGCGGCCCACCGCCCGCATGTGCCTCCTCATGGCGGAAATCGAAGAGGCCGAGCACGGCGAATCGGGATATGTTCGCGAATGGCTGGCGCGGGCCTCGCGCGCGCCGCGCGATGCGTGCTGGATCGCCGACGGAGTCATGTCGGATCAATGGATGCCGGCCTCGCCAGTGACCGGCAAGCTCGGCGCCTTTGTCTGGAAGAGGCCGGACGAGCGAATAGGGGCAGTTTCCGAGCCTGCGGAAGCCATTTTCCGCCCGATCGCGGTTTCTTCTTCGGCTTCCTCCACCGTCCTTTTAGAGAACAAGCAGACGATCGCCATTCCAGCCCCTGACCCACAGCGGCCACCGGCGCTCCCGGCAACCGGTGTCAAGAGCTATTCGCAACCGGCGGCGGAAGAAGCCGCGGCGGCCAAACGATCCGCCGAGGCTGCTGGAGAGCCAAATTCGGCGGCTGGCCCCGCGCCAGCCCGTCAGGAACAGCTGTCCT
>CAYWHF010000472.1:0-2183 GCA_964457695.1 uncultured Methylocapsa sp. | reverse complement strand
TCTACGCGCGGCGAACGCTGTTTCCGGCCTGTAAGATTTTTGCCCGCAACCTTACAGAATGTTTTCACGTGAAACATTTTTGGAATAATTCTAAATTTTACCGGTAAGACTTAGTGCCGGGATTCCTCAGCTTGGCTTCGTTGCAAACCCAATCGCGGTTGGTTTCCGGCGGCTGGGGCTATATAATTGGGAAAAAGGAGACCGGATCATGGCTGTTGGTCCAACCGAAATGGCGCTCGGCACCGCGGCCCCGGGCTTTTCGCTTCCCGCCACGGACGGGCGCACCTATGCGCTCAGTGATGTGGCGGGCAAACAGGGCACGGTGATCGTCTTTATCTGCAATCATTGCCCCTATGTTCAGGCGGTGATCGACCGTCTGGCCGCGGACGCGCGGGTGTTGCTGGCCGAGAGCATCGGCTTTGCCGCCATTTGTTCCAACGACGCCAAAAACTATCCGGATGATTCCTTTGACAATATGAAACGCTTTGCGAAGACCCATGCGCTGCCGTTTCCCTATCTTCACGACGAGACGCAGAGCATTGCGCGCGCCTATGGCGCGGTCTGCACGCCCGATTTCTTTGGCTACGGCAAAGACCTTAAGCTGAAATACCGCGGCCGCCTCGATGAAGGCCGTACATCCCCGCCTCCGAAAGGTGCGCGGCGCGAGCTCGTCGAGGCCATGCGGATGATCGCGGCAACGGGCGAGGCGCCGAAGGAGCAAATTCCCTCGATCGGCTGTTCGATCAAATGGAAGGCGGCGTAGATCCGCCGCGAAGGCGTTCGATCAAGCGGTCCAAGCTCCACGCCCCGCCGCCCGCCGCGGAAAGGTACAGCAGGACAAAGCAATAAAGGACCGCAAGCTCGCCCTGATTAAGAATAGGAAAGAAGCTTTTTTGCGCATGGGCGATGAAATAGGCGGCAGCCATAAAACCCGAAAGGACGAAAGCAACGGGGCGGGTGAATAGCCCAAGAAGAAGCAGCAGGCCGCCAAAAAACTCCAGAATTCCGGCAACGCCGAGGAGCGAAAAGAGCTTTAGCCCGTCGAACATGGCAACATGCGGAAAGACAAACAACTTTGCTGTCCCATGCTGCAACAGCAAGAGGGCGGTCATGATCCGCAAAAGGCTGAGAAGCCGCGGCTGCCAGAGAGCAACGGTATTTTGGAAGTTCATGCGAAGAAATCCTTCTTCCTTGCGGCTCGAAAAACAGGCAACGAAGCTTATATAGGCATTGCCGCTCTTCTTGGACTGGTCCGATGCCTGCGATAGCCCTTGCCGTTGTTTCTGCTCTCGTCTTATCCGGCGCGCTCGGCGTGTTCCTGCTTCTGCGCCATGCCGCGGCCGTTGCCGCCCATCGCGAGAGCGTTCCCGCCGATTTTAAAGGCGAAATCAGCATCGAGCAGCATCAACGCGCGGCCGCATATACTTCGGCCCGCGCGCACCTCGGCATCGCCAAGACCGTCTTCGACACCATCCTTGCCGCGCTGTGGCTGACCGTCTTACTTTGGCCGCTTTACTTTTTAGTTGCACAATTCACCGCGCCCGGCATCTCCCGCTCTGTTGCGATCGTGGTTGCCTTTGCCCTGATCGAACGGCTGTTTCATCTGCCGTTTTCCATTTTCAGGACCTTTTGGCTCGAAGCCAATTTCGGTTTTAATCGCGCGACCCCTTTGATCTTTATACGCGACCGGATCAAGGGGTTAACAATATCATTCGTGCTTGGCGTTCCTTTGCTTTACGGCTTTTTCTGGCTGCCGGGTTTTATCCCGGACTTTTGGTGGCTTGCGGCATGGGTGGGCTTCATAATCCTTGCAATCGCAATGAGCCTGATTATCCCGGCCTTCATCGATCCGCTGTTCAACAAGTTTAGTCCCATGCCAAACGGGCCCCTGAGAGAAAGTATCGAGGCGCTCCTTGGCAAATGCGGATTTGCTTCAAACGGGCTGTATGTCATGGACGCGTCGCGGCGTTCGACACATGGTGCGCTCGCACGATTGTTTATGTTAAATACCCCGCCCGGCGGTTTGGCCTCAAAGGAACGGCATGACGGACGCGCCCCATATCGATGCCATGGACACCGACGAGGCGAGAGCGCCCCGGCGCTGGCCCGAGGTCTATGCGGCGCTGAAGGAGGCGATCCTCTCGCACCGCCTCTCGCCTGGCACCAAGCTGCCCGAGGATGAG
>CAYWHF010000471.1:0-2220 GCA_964457695.1 uncultured Methylocapsa sp. | reverse complement strand
GCGTGATGAAGGCCGGTCGCGGCAAAAGATTGTTAATCGCATTGACCGCATCCCAAGCGGTCTTATAGCTAAACCCCGCTGTTTCTGCCGCCTTGGTGATGCTCTTGTGCTCCATTACGGCTTCGAGCAAAGAAATGCGCTCACGCCCAATGAGAAGGCGGCCTCCGGCACGCAGGGCTAGCAAAGTGTCTATTTCCCCGGGCAGGCTACGCGCCATCTTGTACTCCAAGGCACCCGTGCCATCACGCGGAATTGCGATCAGCGGCTCCAAGTCATCTGGCGTCATCGTGCAATATGGACGTCCTTCCGGATCTTAGCATGACCCAGATTGGGTTGACGAAGGCTCTTTCACCAGAATTCGCCTGCGCCTCTTTGGCTGTTATCAGATCCGCCAGGGGCGAAGCTTGCGGTGCGCGTCAGCGCCGCATAGACATCCGGCTCAAGACGCAATAGATCAAGCCGCACTGTCCTCGGGGAGGGACAAAAGTCCGCTTTGCAACATCGCTCCCCAGTTTTTGGCCGCCAAATTCGAGAACTGCCATGTCATCGGCGTGGGAATTGGTAAATTGAATGCAGTGAAATGACGAGCCGCAGGCGGGCGAGGGGACCAATAACGCCGCTTCTGCACTCACAGCGAGAATCGCGAAGCCCCCAACCGTGACCACGCTCCTCTTAAGCCATCCTTCCTGCGCCCTTCACGATACCGGAGCTCATCATCCAGAGCGTCCAGATCGGGTCCGGGCAATCCTTGCGGCGCTTGAAGCCGAGACCTTTGCAGGGCTTCGCCACGCTCTTGCCCCCAGCATAGATCGCGCAGTGCTCTTGCGTGTCCATC
The DNA here is from genome assembly GCA_964457695.1 of uncultured Methylocapsa sp. Lineage (GTDB taxonomy): Bacteria > Pseudomonadota > Alphaproteobacteria > Rhizobiales > Beijerinckiaceae > Methylocapsa. The sequence continues at coordinate 1,385 of CAYWHF010000471.1, read as the reverse complement.
CTGCGCCCTACATTGACGCGCTTGAAGCCTCGTGTCCAACCGACGGGACAGTCTATCTCGATCCCGACACTGTGATGAGCGCGAAGAGCTACGAGGCAATCGCGTATAGCGCAGGCGGGGCTGCAGCGGCGGTCGACGCAATTATGGCCGGTGCCGCCGACAATGCGTTTGTCGCGATGCGCCCGCCGGGCCACCATGCCGGGATGGCTTCGCCGATGGGTTTTTGCTTTTTTAACAATGCGGCCATCGCGGCCCGGCACGCGAAAGCGGTCTATGACGTGGAACGCGTGGCGATTCTCGATTTCGATGTGCATCACGGAAATGGAACCCAGGAAATTTTCTGGTCGGACCCGTCCGTCCTCTACGCTTCGAGTCACCAAATGCCCTTGTTTCCAGGTACCGGCAGCCGCGACGAGTGTGGTGAGTACGGCAATATCGTCAACGTGCCGCTATCCGCGGGAGACGACGGCAGGCAATTTCGCGAGGCGGTCGAATCGCAAATTCTGCCGCGTATCGAAAATTTCCATCCGGATCTGATCGTCATCTCTGCCGGCTTTGACGGGCACCGGCATGATCCACTGGGTGGGCTTCGGCTTGTCGAAGACGATTTTGTCTGGGTGACAACAAAGGCGATGGAGATCGCAGAAAAATGCGCGAACGGCCGCATCGTTTCGGTGCTCGAAGGCGGCTACGGGCTTGAGGGTTTGGCCCGCTCGGCGGCGGCGCACGTTTTGACATTGATGGGTGCGTAGCTTTTTGGGTTGTTCAGACCTGAGCTACGACGGCAAAGAGATATTTAGCCGAGCCCGGCGATCGCAACATCGCCGATACCACATTCAAATTCCTCCTCCGGCAAGGAAACTTGCTATCGCATTGAAGGCACCGGCTGAGGAAATCCAGTGCCAGTGAGTTGCGCTGAAGTGAAATCACGTATCGTACGCGACCGGCAGATGGCATGTCCCTGCATTGTCTACAGCCGTTGATTCTGTCCCATTATGCAGCGGGATGAAACATCGGACGATACCCCATTCAAGACATGATCTCTTTGGGAATTCGCGAAAGTGGAAATTCCGTCCCGACTGCACCCAAAAGTTTCGCCGCTTTGGGCTTGCCATAGATGAGGCAGCTCCATTCCGCCTAACCTACCGTTCGCCAACCGGGCTGCCGCACTGGAAGGTCTCAAAAAATTAAGCGAAGCAGTCGATGAATATAATCGTGCCGCCAAGATCTTTGAAGAGGCGGGAGAAGGTGATATGCATTCCATTGTGAGAAAAGCGACGGCTGAGATCTTCCTCAAACGCGGTTATATCGGCAATACCCAAATGGATGTACTTGACTCTTTAAGGCTGGTTGAAAAACCCACATTTACACAACGTATTTTAAAA
>CAYWHF010000470.1:0-2226 GCA_964457695.1 uncultured Methylocapsa sp. | reverse complement strand
GTCCCTAATGTGGATCGGATGGCCGTGTTGTGTAGGTCGGGTGCACCTTTTTCGTTTTCGGCATGGATCTCGGCTTCTTTAAGGTTGTCCTTACTTTGGTCAACGGCAATTTGATATGGGCGCGGATCGATTTTCGCGCACAGCTGGCCCGCCTTCACTTGCATATTGACGTCGCAATGAAGCTCCTTGATCACGCCGGATACGCGCGCCCCTACCGGCGTAACCGGCGCGGCGCTAACCACGCCCGTTGCGGTTACAGCACGAGCTTCCAGACTACCCTCGAACTGCGTCGGCGTGGCCTCATCCATGGGCGCCAAGTTGTGGTGCAGATTCGCCATGATCCAGAGCGACCCAAGGAGGAGCAAAAAAACGATCAGCACACCAAAGGCGAGCGCCAAGACATTGTTGACGCTGTCTGGGCCGGTCGTGATGTGGAAGAAAAACACGAGATGCACGCCCATCTGCGCGATTGCGAGAACGACCAGGGCAACGGGAATGCTCGGCTGCCAAACGAGCGTGGTGCCCGCGATAAAAAAGGACGTAATGGTGAGCAGGATGGCGAGCCCCAATCCAATCAAGTAACTCTTGATGGCTTTGGCGATTTCTGCTCTCGCGAGGCGCTGTTCACCCGGTGCTGTGTCGGTGCGATGGAGTTCCGTGCCTGACTCGGCGAGGCTCATTTCGCTACTCCCATCAAATAAACCACCGTGAATATTCCAACCCAAATGATGTCCAGGGCGTGCCAGAACAGGACGAAGCAGAAAATGCGCCGGAGAATATCCGCCCGGAATCCCTTGGCGAAAACCTGGGCCACCATCGTGAGCAGCCACAAAAGACCAGCGGTGATATGAAGGCCATGGCATCCGACGAGCGTAAAAAAGGCCGAGAGGAAGGCGCTCCGCGTGGGGCCCGCGCCGCGCGCGACCATGCCCGCAAATTCCCGGATCTCGATGCTCAGAAACGCGGCCCCAAAAATAAAGGTCGCGGCCATCGCGCCATAGAACCAGGACCGGCTACGCGCTCCGGCGCCGATGCTTGCGAGGCCAACGGTGAAGCTCGAAACAAGAAGGAACGCCGTCTCCAGCCCGGCGCTCGAGCGGTTGAACAGTTCCCGGCCGCTCGGTCCACCCGCCGTTTCGCCGACCAGCACCGCATAGGCGGCGAAGAAGGCGGAGAACATGATGATGTCGCTGAGCAGGAAAATCCAGAAGCCGTAACCGGTAATGATGCGCTTCGATACCAGCCCGCGTTCCGCGTGCCCCAGCGTATGCTGAACGTCTGGATGCTCCCGGTCGTGTCCAAGGTGATGCGGGTCGTCGCGGCCGGTGGCCACGTCGAGGGCGGTCACGATGCCGCCCCAAGTCTTGCAAGCGCGGCACTGCGCGCGCTGCGGTTGGCGCGATCTATCCGCGCAACTGTTTCCGCCGGAATGATGTACTCGTCCTTATCCCGCCAGGCAAAGACGACGAAGGTTGCATAGGCACCCAATGCGGCAACACCAACCAGCCACCAGATATGCCAGATCAATGCGAAGCCCATAAACGTCGCAAAGAAGGCACAGACAAAACCAGTCGGACTGTTCCGCGGCATTTCGATGTCCGCATAAGCTGGCTCCTCGCCGAGCCGAGCCCGCTCGAGAGCGCGCTGTTTCATGCCCCAATAAGCCTCCTCGCCACGGATATTCGGCAGCACCGGGAAATTGAATGCCGGCGGCGGAGAGGGTGTCGCCCATTCAAGCGAGCGCCCATTCCAAGGATCGCCGGTCACATCGCGAAGCTCCTCCCGCCGGCGAATGCTGACGACAAGCTGAACCACTTGGCAGGCTGCGGCGCAGCCCATGATCACGATCCCGATGGCCGCGATTAGCACCCACGGACGCCAATCCGCAATGTCGTAATGCTGCAAGCGCCGGGTCATCCCTGAAAGCCCCGCGATATAGAGCGGCACGAAGACGACATAGAAGCCGGCAAGCGTGAGCCAGAAGGCCGCCTTGCCCCAGCCTTCGTGCAGCCGGAAGCCAAATGCCTTAGGGAACCAATAGGTGTAGCCTGCGAAAGCGCCAAACACCACGCCACCGATGATGACATTGTGAAAATGGGCGACAAGGAACAGGCTGTTGTGAAGCACGAAGTCCGCTGGCGGGACGGCTAGCAGAACGCCTGTGACTCCCCCGATCACGAATGTCACCATAAATCCAATCGCCCATAATATTGGCGTCTCATAAGA
>CAYWHF010000469.1:0-2231 GCA_964457695.1 uncultured Methylocapsa sp. | reverse complement strand
GTGACATTTTCACGTTGCTGTTAAGGGGTGACAGAATTATGGAGCTAAGACACCGAGTGCCTGCAGATTCGTGCCCACCCTGCATGTATGCTATTCTTTTCTCCCGCGCTCGTTTTCTTTGGCGCCCAGCAGCCCGCAACTTTCATGTCCAGCACACTTCTTCCGATTCGCGAAGTAGCGCGCAAACTTGAAATCCCCGATAAATATTTCGAGTCAATCGGGTCAGAGAGCGGCAAAGTCCGCCTCGAGCTTCTGTCCGACCCTGCTTTCAAGCGCCGCGGCAAGCTGATCATAGTCACGGCGACAACTCCCACTGCCGCCGGCGAGGGCAAGACGGTCACTTCCATCAGTCTCACACAAGGCCTGGCGCACATCGGCAAAAAAGTCATCATCACTTCCCGCGAGCCGTCGTTAGGTCCCGTGTTTGGGATGAAAGGCGGCGCTGCCGGCGGAGGTCTTTCGCAAATCGAGCCCAGCTCGAAAATCAATCTTCATTTCAACAGCGATTTCCACGCCATCGCCGCAGCGCACAATCTGCTTGCCGCGCTGGTGGACGCGCATCTCTTTCACGGCAACGACTTACATCTCGATCCCGCGCAAATCACCTGGCCACGCACCATCGACATGAACGATCGCGCCCTGCGCCACGTTCGTCTCTCGCTTGACAGCAAAAAGGAAGACGCCAACCGCCAGTCCGGCTTCATTATTACCGCTGCCTCGGAAATCATGGCCATCATCGCTCTGGCGCGAGACCGCAAGGACCTCCGCAAGCGGCTGGACGCGATCGTTATCGGCGTCACGCGAGATGGAACACCGGTTTGCGCCAAAGATTTGTCTGCAACAGGCGGCATGATGGCGCTGCTGAATGAAGCGATTCTTCCCAATCTCGCGCAAACCACCGACGGAACACCCGCCTTCGTTCACGCCGGACCATTCGGAAACATCGCGCATGGCACAAGCAGTGTGGTTTGCCAGGAGATGGGATTGCGCCTTGTCGATTATGTTGTGAATGAATGTGGTTTCGCCGCCGATCTGGGCGCAGAAAAGTATTTCGATATTGTCATGCAACAATCCGGCATCGTCCCTTCCGCTGCGGTGCTGGTCACCACCGTTCGCAGCATGAAAAACCAGGGCGAAGGCGACTTCGAGCGCGGCCTGGCGAATCTAGGCAAGCACATTGAAATTCTGACGAGCTTTGGCGTGCCAATCGTCGCCGCCATTAATCGCTTTCCCGACGATTCCGATTCCGAATTAAGACGGCTCGCAGCGCATTGCGCGGAGCGCGGCGTCCCCAGCGCGCTTTCGGAAGGTTTTGCGAAAGGCGGCCCCGGCGCAAAAGCGCTTGCGGAAAAAGTAGCCGAGACCATCGACGAGAATCCTTCGCCGAAAGTGCATGCGCTCTATTCTCTCGATGAGCCGCTCACGGACAAGGTCGAAAAAGTTGCGCAGAAAGTGTACGGCGCAAGCGGCGTGAAATTCTCTGACCAGGCCGCCGCCAGGCTGAAACAGTTTTCAGATTGGGGCTACGCCAAGCTCCCGGTCTGCATGGCAAAAACACAGTACTCGCTGTCCGACGATCCCAAACGCCTCGGCGCGCCCACCGGCTGGACCCTCAACGTCACCAACGCCTCTCTTTCGGCGGGGGCCGGTTTCGTCGTGGTAATTTCCGGCAATATGATGCTCATGCCCGGCCTGCCCAAGGTTTCTCGTGCCTCTTCGATCGACGTCGATGACTCCGGTAAAATCATCGGCATCTGAGAATTGGTTCGCTCCGGGGAGGAAAAAATCAAGAGTATGACCGCAGCTTCTCCAAGCCTAAGCGGCGCGAGCGGCGAGCCCGCGAGATTCATCGAGCCTGGGGTGGTTTGTATTCCCACGCAATGGTTCTCAATGGGATGCGAAAGGGGCCGCGATGACGAAAAGCCAGTCCATCGCGTGTGGGTCGATTCGTTCGAATTGGCCGCTCACCAAGTCACGAACGCCGAGTACCAATGCTTTCTATCCGGAAGCGGTGTAGCAGCCCCTCCGCACTGGACCGACCCAAACTTCAACGATCCCAAAATGCCCGTCGTGGGCGTTTCCTGGCACCAGGCCACAGCCTATTGCGACTGGTTGAGCAAAGCTACCAACAAGCCTTATCGCCTACCGACCGAAGCCGAGTGGGAGTGCGCCGCCCGCGCCGGCGCCGAAAAGTCTTTGTATCCCTGGGGCGACGTCCCGCCCGAATCGCT
>CAYWHF010000468.1:0-2240 GCA_964457695.1 uncultured Methylocapsa sp. | reverse complement strand
GAAAGTATGAAGTTCCGCATCGTGCTGGAGTACGACGGAGAAACCCGCGCCTATGCAATTGACCGGATGCGCGAACAGGGCATAGAAATTGTCGAAGGCGCTACGGTAACCGCAATGATTGGGGACGCCTCGGGTCAAGTCGCGAAGGTTGCTGTCGAAACGCCTGCGGGGCCGGTCGAGATCGCTACGGATTTCGTTTTCGCGGCGCTTGGCGAGCGGCCGCACTCGCAGGCAGCGGTGGAGGCGTTGGGCGTCGCCATCGATGAAAAGGGAGCCGTGCTGGTCGATGAGCAAATGCAGACCTCCGTTCCTGGCGTGTATGCGGCAGGCGATGTGATCGGTGCCCCCATGGAAATGTTTAAGGCACGCAAGAGCGGCACTTATGCCGCGCGCGCCATTACGGGCGAGAAGGTCAGCTACAAGCCCGCCGATTGGCCCGATTTCCTGCATACACATTATGAGGTGAGCTGGCTCGGACTTGGCGAGGAGGAGGCGCGCGCGCGGTATCGCAATGTGGTTATCGTAAAAATGCCGCCGGATAATCCCAATGGCCTCGATATCGGCTTGCCGGCTTCCGACCGCACGATGCTTTATGCCTTCGCGCGCCCGCGGCTTTCGGGGTTTCAGAAGGTTGTGATCGACGGTGACACAAGGCGTGTGCTCGGAGCCTATCATGTCGGCTATGGCGCAAAGGACGCCTTTCAATATCTCAATGTGTTGGTCCGTAGGGGGCTTACAGTCGACGAGCTCGGCGAGATGGACGAGCTCTTCCTCAACCCCACGCATTTTATCCAGCTCGCGCGGCTGCGCGCCGGCCAGCGGGAGCTTCAAAACCTGTGAGCCGGGTAGTCATGGTGACCGGGGCGGCTTCGGGCATTGGCGCAGGGATCGCCGCCCGCTTTATCAGCCTCGGAGACCAGGTTGTCGCTCTCGACATGGACGAGAAGGGGCTTGCTTTGCTTGCCAACCGACTCAATAGTCCGAATCTTCAAATTGCCGCTGCCGACGTTGCCGATGATGGGCAACTTGCAAAGGTGCTTAGCGATACGGCCGCGCGCTTCGGCCAGCCGGATGTGCTCATCAATAATGCTGGCACGACTGGCGGCCCGCAAGCAACCACCTTGCATGAAACCCCGCCCGAGGTCGTTGACCGCGTCCTCGCCGTGAACCTACGGGCCGTTATCCGGCTAAGCGCTGCGGTCCTGCCGGCCATGCTGGGGCGGCGCCGTGGTGTCATTCTCAACATAGCATCGGTCGCCGGTCTCGTTACATTTCCAGCCCGTGCCGCTTATTCCATCAGCAAGGCCGCCGTGATCCAGGTCACGCGAGTCATTGCCGCCGACTACGGCCATTTGGGGATACGCTCCGTTGCGTTGTGCCCTGGGATGATTGATACGCCGATGACTCATTGGCGGCTGAGCCAACCCGAGTTGCGGGACAAGGTGCTCGCCTGCATCCCGCAAAGAACAATTGGCGCGGTATCCGATGTCGTCAGCGCGGCGGTGTTTTTTGCCAGCGACGAGGCGGGCTATTGCAATGGCGCCGCTATTCCCATCGATGGCGGCTACTCGGTCATTTAACGCGACAGAGCGTCATGTTCGATTACATCATTATAGGGGCAGGCGCGGCAGGGTGTGTCTTGGCAAACCGCCTCACTGAGGATCGCGCGGCCCGCGTGCTTCTGCTTGAAGCCGGTGGCGAGGACGACGACCCTGCAATCCGGATACCGTCATATTATGGGCGCCTTCAAGATAGCCACTGCGATTGGGCCTATAGAACGGTTCCGCAGGAAAATTTATGCGGGCGTCGTCTCTTCGTCCCGCAAGGCCGGGTGCTCGGCGGATCAAGCTCAATCAATTACATGATTTACATCCGCGGAAACCGTGGCGATTACGACGAATGGCTTCGCCTCGGAAACACCGGTTGGGGTTACGATGACGTCCTGCCTTACTTTGTAAAATCTGAATCCAACCAAAGTTTTCGCGACGGATATCACGGCACCGGAGGCCCCCTGAGCGTTGCAAGCCACTTGCCAACGGCCCCCCTGGTAAAATGCTATCTTGCCGCCGCACAGGAAGTTGGCATTCCGTTCAACCCTGACTTCAATGGCGCCTCTCAGGAAGGCTGCGGGCCTCTGCAGGCAATGATTGCAAAGGGCGCTCGCTGCAGCGCCGCCGATGCTTTTCTGCATCCGGCGCGGCCGCGTCCAAACCTGACGGTGTGCACGTATGCCCAGGCAA
>CAYWHF010000467.1:0-2248 GCA_964457695.1 uncultured Methylocapsa sp. | reverse complement strand
GGAAGTTTGCGCGAGCGCGAGGGATGTTTTAGCTTGCGCAGCGCCTTGGCCTCGATCTGGCGGATACGCTCGCGCGTCACGGAAAACTGCTGGCCGACTTCTTCGAGCGTGTGGTCGGTGTTCATCCCAATCCCGAAGCGCATGCGCAGCACGCGCTCCTCGCGCGGCGTGAGCGACGCGAGCACCCGCGTCGTCGTTTCGCGCAGATTGGATTGGATCGCGGCATCGATCGGCAAAATTGCATTCTTGTCTTCGATGAAATCGCCAAGATGCGAATCCTCCTCGTCGCCGATCGGTGTTTCGAGAGAGACAGGCTCCTTGGCGATCTTCAAAACCTTGCGCACTTTTTCGAGCGGCATGGCGAGTTTCTCGGCAAGCTCCTCGGGCGTCGGCTCGCGGCCAATCTCATGCAAAATCTGGCGCGAGGTGCGCACGATCTTGTTGATCGTCTCGATCATATGTACCGGAATGCGAATGGTGCGCGCCTGATCGGCGATCGAGCGGGTGATCGCCTGCCTGATCCACCAGGTCGCATAGGTCGAGAATTTGTATCCGCGCCGGTATTCGAATTTATCGACGGCCTTCATGAGGCCGATATTGCCTTCTTGGATCAGGTCCAGGAACTGCAGGCCGCGATTAGTGTATTTCTTGGCAATCGAAATGACCAGGCGAAGGTTGGCCTCGACCATTTCCTTCTTGGCCTGGCGCGCCTCCCGTTCGCCTTTCTGCACCAGAAGGACGATCTTGCGGAATTCTTGAATCTCGAGACCCGTCTCCGTCGCGAGCCCGTGAATCTCCGAAAGCAGCTCCTTGATCCGGTCCTTCTTGCGGGCGACGAAATCTTTCCAGCCGCGGCCGCCGAGTTTTGAGACCCGCAAAAGCCATTTCGGATCGAGTTCGGAATTGTGATAATTTTTCAAAAAGTCTTCGCGCCCGACGCCCGCGCCCTCGGCCAGCCGCAACAGCTTTGTCTCAAGCCCGATCAGCCGCTTGTTGATGTCGTAGAGCTGATCGACCAGGGCCTCGATCCGGTTCGGATTGAGCGACAGCGATTTCACGTCACGGACGATTTCTTTTTTCAGCGTTTTATATTTGCGTTCCTGCGACGGCGTGAGGGTTTCGTTCTTGAGCTTGTTGACGACGTTCTGGTCCTGCAGACGCCGCAGCTTCTTATAAGTGCTCGCGATCCGGTCGAAAGTTTCGACAACCTTGGGTTTGAGTTCCGCCTCCATCGCCGACAGGGAGACGGAATTTTCCATATCGTCTTCTTCTTCAAAGGACTCTTCTTGTACGTTTGGATCAAACTCGCCCTCCTCGCTTGCCGGCCGCAATCGCGCCGGCGGTTCGATTGGCGCAATCGCCGGGGCCTGTTGCGCGGCGGCGAGCGCCTCGGCGGCACCGGGCGCTGTCATATCGATCTTGGGGGTGTTCTTTCCGTCCGGACCCGCATAAGTTGCTTCGAGATCGATGATGTCGCGCAGCAAGACTTTGCTGTCGTTTAATTCCTCGCGCCAAATAATGATCGCCTGAAAGGTGAGAGGACTTTCGCAAAGCCCGGCAATCATCGCCTCGCGTCCCGCTTCGATACGCTTGGCAATCGCGATTTCCCCTTCGCGCGACAACAGCTCGACCGAGCCCATTTCGCGCAGATACATCCGCACTGGATCGTCGGTGCGGTCCGCGGGCTCGGACGCGCGCGCCGTAACGGTTTTGGACGGCGAAGCCTCGATGAGATCCCCGCCCTCGGCCTCTTCTTCCTCGGACTGGCCTTCGTCCGCCTCGTCCTGTTCCTCATTCTCGATGACGTTGATGCCCATTTCGTTCAGCATCGCCAAAACGTCTTCGATCTGCTCGGAATTGACTTCCTCGGACGGAAGCACCGCATTCAATTCTTCATAGGTCACAAAACCCCGCTTCTTGGCGAGTTTGATCATCCGCTTGACGGAGGCATCGGAGAGATCGAGCAAGGGCCCATCGGCGACTTCGACGGCCCCGCGTTCTACTTCGGAAGTCTCGCTGTCTTTTTTCGCCATACGTGCTCTCCAGAATGCGGAAAATTATGAAAATACTCTGCCGCGGCATCTGTCTTGGGCCCTCGGCGTGTCCCCGCCCGTGCCCGCTCATCTAAGAGTCGCAGCCAAACAATGAGCTGCGCGATCGATGTCAGAATTCACACTGTTTTCACGCGCATTGCGGCAACTGCCTTCCCAATAGATTGCCGGTGCCTGACCCGGAAGCACGGCTCTCC
>CAYWHF010000466.1:0-2248 GCA_964457695.1 uncultured Methylocapsa sp. | reverse complement strand
GGGTTTGTCCGCCGGGCGGCGAAGTGCGTAGGGCCGACATCGTAGGTGAGTCATTGGCCTTTAAGGCTCAAATTGGGGAGGAACCTCGATTAGCTGCCGCCGCCCGCCGTGCAGCCCGGGCGGGTCCGCGAGAAGCCTCCGGATACGGGCGTGCCGCCGAAGGGGAGGCTGGAAAGGGTGGTGCTAATAGTAATGTCCTGACGTACGCCGCCGTAAGCGAACCCGCCGTCACCGTAAATCAGCAAAGCCGGTGTTACGAGGAAACCGAGACGGCCGCGCACGGTGCCAAGATAATCGACCGCATCCGCGGCAAACAAATTCGAGACCGCATTCACAGGAAACCCAACTATAGCGGCTGCGAGGGGGTCCGGCGCTGTTCCAATTGCGCGAGCCGATGCCCTGGCCCCGGTACCCTGGATGTCGGCTTCGATGCCGGCGACCACGGAGGTCCCGAACTGGTAATTGTAGCCCAGCTGACCGCCGCCGATGAACCCGGAGTTATGCGCAGACAAAACGCCAGTGCCGCTCAGTGCAGCCGGATCAGCAGCCACAACATCAAAGAATGCACCATTGGCGAAAATGTCTGTAGTTAACAGGTTGACGTTATTTGAGCCCCCAAAGACATATCCGGCGTTCAGTCCGGCGTAGAACCCAGTCCACAGCGGGGGCGGGGGTGGCGGCACATAGACTGGCGCCGGGGCCGCGGTCGGAAGATCAGCCGCGAGGGCCGCACCCGTAAGCGCGATGGCACCGGAAGCTGCCAAAAATATGCGACGGAACATGATTCCCTCCCAATAAGTCTGCGTTGCTGGCCAAACACTTTAAGCTCCTCCGGTTGAAGTGCAATCGCGAGCCGGCGCTTCGCAGCAGTTTGCGCGGAGCTGTAGCAAAAACGTCACGGCAGGCGGACGCGGAAGCCAAAGTTTTGTTGACGCAAATAAAAACCCGGCCGCGAGGGCCGGGTTTTGCGTTTGGCGGTTTCTTGGCCGCGTTATCAGTATTTCGCGACAACCGGCGCTAGCCAATCGAACTTGTAGCTGATCCTGGCCTGGACCAGGTTTTGGGTCACATGGTGACGGGCGGAAACGCTGACAGTTTCCCCGGCGCTTTGAGAGTGGTCAAAGTTGAAGAGGCCTTCTTCCGTGAAATGGCCGAAATCCGAATACCGGTATTCCACCCCAAGGATCCAATTGGGGGTATAGGCCCATTCGATGCCGCCGCCGGCGGTCCAGCCAACCCGCGTTGTCGTGCGGCTGTCAAATAAGCCGTCGAGATCCGGGAAATCCGTGCCGGTGGCGAAGGGGAAAGGACCAAATCCAATGCCCGTACTATGTTGGGTCATGATATCGGCGAAGGCGACGCCGCCGGTGCCGTAAAACAACCAATTGTTCCAGGCCCAGCCGAGGCGGCCGCGGAACGTCCCCTCAATTGTGGAGCGGATTCTATTCCGCATGAATCCCTGGTCATCTTCACCAGGATTATTTGATTCCCGGCCAAAGAACCTATTCTCAGCGTTGAAGCTTGTGAAGTCGATATTGGACTCGACGCCGAAGACCAATTGGTTAACCTGCCAATTATACCCGATATGGGCGCCGCCGATCGCCCCACTTGGTTTCGTATTGATCGGGATCGAGAACGCTCCCTGGTCGTCGCCAGTGACATCGGTCGCAACACCGTCGAATCGACTATGGTCATTACCCCATTTGTACCCAATCTGGAGTCCGATTTCGAGGCCCGTCCAGCTGAAAATCGGCGGGGGCGGGGGCGGCGGGGGGAGTGGTTCGGCCGCTTGGGCCGCAGCCGAAAGCGCCATCGCGCCTGCGGATGCTAGAAGAATGCGACGTAACATGATTCATTTCCTCTTGGAAGTTAAGTTGACACACTCCTACGTTACGCGCGTCTTGCGCGGCTTCAATTAAGAAATGTTGTTGCACAGCCGTTTCTCGAACACCGTGACGAAAAGGCAACGGAATTTGGGCGAAGTTGCAAAATTACGATCCCGCACAAAAAACCCGGCCGCGAGGGCCGGGTTTGCGACTGACGGCGGAAGAGGTTTTTGTAAGAGTCACGAACGACGGGTGTTGGTGTTAGTATTTCGCCACGACGGGCGAGGGCAGCCAATTGAAGTGATAATCGATTCCGGCGCGAACAATATTTCCGTTGAAGCGGGTTGAAGAATGACGAAAGGCGCTGCCGAAAAACACAACAGGGATCAAAATACCACACCCAAGGGTAAAGGAAGGGACCA
>CAYWHF010000465.1:0-2263 GCA_964457695.1 uncultured Methylocapsa sp. | reverse complement strand
CGGGTAAGTTTTCGATAACACCCATGGCCACGAGCTGGTCAAATACCGGCGTTGCCATGTCCATCGACGCTTTGATGGCAGCTGCTTTGGCAACCAAAGGTTCGGAAGCGCGCAACCACCCGACCCGTAAGCCGCCCCAGAAGATTTTGCTGAGCGAGCCAATCGTGATTACGGTCGCTTTGTCGCGCGCAAATGTGGCGACCGGCACCGGCGCTTCGCCATCGATTATGGTCTCGGCAAGTGTTTCGTCGACGACCAACGGCGCACCAGACAGCCGGGCCACATCGACTACTTTTTCACGCATGGGGTACGGCATAACCAGGCCTGTGGGATTGTGGCAATCCACGCAGACATAAAGCAGGTCAGGGCGTGCTTCATGCGCGCCTTCTCCCCATCGTGAGAGATCCCATCCTTCTGCGTTCATCTCCACTGGGATGGAGCGACCACCCCAGTTTCGTATCGCGGCAATTGCGTTGGGATAGGTCGGGTGGTCAATCAGGACGCGTGAGCCGGGGCGCAAAGTGATAGCGAGGGAGAGGGCGAGTGCATTTTGCGCGCCCGTCGTAACCAAAATTTGACTGGCGTGCGTCGGCAGACCGCGCGCTGTAAAGCGTCGCGCGATGGCGTCCCGCAGCCCGGCAAGGCCGAACAGGTGATAGCCATGGTCACCCGTGTATTCGGGCAACAAATTGACCGCTCTTTCGACGAGCTCGCGCACCAATTCCGCCGGCGGGGGCAATGCTGCGTGGGTCAGATCGAAATTGGCCTGCTTTCCGCCGGGGTACCACGGTGTCGCACCAGGGTCAGCGCCGCCATCGGTGAGAGTGACCCATGTGCCCGAACCTTGTCGGCTTTGCAGATGGCCATTGGTTCGAAGGTTGTCATACACCCCGGCAACCGTCGTTCGACTAATCCCTAGCTCTACGGCGAGGTCGCGTTCGGGTGGAAGGCGCGTGCCAAACGGCAGGCGCCCGTCACGAATGAGCAAGCTTAAACGCTCTCCCAGAGCAGTTCCGGTGCCCCTTCCACTCCCTCGTCGCCAGTCGCCTAACAAGCGCATGAGCGACTTTGAATTCAGTCTTCGGCTCGCCACCACCATAACACTTACTAGTCCACTTATTTAGGAATGGCCCTTTCTACATAGCCATTGGTATGAAAAATACTGAGATGCACGGTGCTTTTGCAAGCCTAAACAATCCACTTACTAAAAAATGGACCATTTTTGGTGCGGCGCAGTGCATTTTCCTCAATCGATAGGAGGCTATATGGCCGCTTACTTACTCGCCTTTGCAAAGGTTAAAAACGCACCACGTGTCGCCGAATATTCTTCAGCGGCCGGCCCGACTTTAGCCGCCGTGGGTGCCACCGTTATCACCAGAGGTCGGACGACAACGATCGCCGGCTCTTTCAGCGCCGATTCCTGCCTGATAGTGAAGTTCAACGATGTGGCTTCTCTTCATGCTTGGTACAAATCGCCCGAGTACCAAGCCCTCATCCCACTCCGCGATGAGGTACTCGACCCCAACTTCTTAGTGCTCGAAGAGCCCGCGTAAGCAGTCTCACGGCGCATTCGCTAACGCCCCGCACGTGGGTCGACGTCAGTCGATCTAGAACGTCGGGGCTGTTCTATCCCCGGCGAAGAGCGGCTCCGGTCGCCACGTGTTACCCGCGGCCCGCCCAAGTGAAATCAATCAACGAATCTATCTGCAGGTCTTGGAGAGCACCGCAATGAATAATGAATTCGATGCCATCATCATCGGTGCCGGTTTCGCCGGCATTTATGCGACGCACAAGCTACGCGATCAACTCGGCTTGAACGTATTAGGCCTCGATGCGGCCGGCGGTCTTGGCGGTACGTGGTGGTGGAACCGCTATCCCGGCGCCCGTTGCGACATCGAATCGATTCATTACTCCTACTCGTTTTCGGAAGCCATTCAACGCGAATGGCGTTGGTCTGAGCGATATGCCGCCCAGCCGGAGATCCTGCGTTATCTCGAATTCGTGGCTGACAAGCTCGATGTGCGCAAGTCGTTTCGATTTTCGACGCGGGTGACGTCGACTGTTTGGAACGAGAAAACCCAACGATGGACGCTCGGCACTAATACGGATGAGTCGTTCACCGCCCGCTTTGTCATCGCCGGCTCAGGCAACGTGACAATTCCTAAGTCACGTGCTGAGTTCCCCGGCATCGATCGGTTCGAAGGGGCTATCCATGTGACCAGTAGCTGGCCGCACGAGGACGTCAACCTATCCGTCAAACGGG
>CAYWHF010000464.1:0-2280 GCA_964457695.1 uncultured Methylocapsa sp. | reverse complement strand
TGGCCAGGCCGGTGAAGCCGGAGCCGACGATCACCACGTCGACGTCGATGTCGCGGCTGATCGGGCCGTCGTCCGGCGGCGGGGTGCCGGCGCTGCCGACCCAGTAGGTCGGCGCGTAGTCGCGCCCGTGCCCCGGGTTGGCGGCGACCAGCGGGTCGTATTTCGGGTCGTAGGCGCTCAAGGGAGCGAGGTGGCGGACGCTGATGTCCATGACGCGCCTCCGCTCAAGCTGCCGCGACGGGCGGGCGGTCCTTGCGGTAGGCGTTCTTCACCGCGATCAGCCCGTCCTTGAAGGTGAACACGTCCACCATGCGCGCCTCGATGCGGGCGCCGTCGGCGCGGGTGCCGCAGAAGGTGGATTCCGACACGCCACGGTCGCCGCAGACGAAATGCTCGCCGTCCAGCCAGGCCGCGTCGGGGAAGTTGCGCCAGGCCAGCTGAAAGCCTTCGCGCACCGCCTCGCGGCCGACGAAGCTGCGGCCGAGCACATCGGGGCCGCCCACTGCGTGGAACTGGCAGTCGTCGCTCATGAAGGACATCAGCCGGTCGATGTCGTGGTCGTTCCAGGCCTGGGCGAAGGCCTGCAGGAACTGGGCGTCGGGGGGCGTGGCGGATCGGGTCATCGAAGTCTCCGTTGCAGTAGTTCGGGCGCCGGCGCAAAACGCCCGAAAGCCCTTTGCGTCGGCTCGCGCCGGCTGTGCGAAAGCAGCGGCGCGACACTGGATGCAAAGCGTAAGGGCCGCTACTGCGCGCCTGTGGAACCAGTTGGCGCCATCCGCTGGAGCCAGGTGTAGGACGCTGTCCGGCGGCGGCGCGCCGATCCGCGCGCAGTGCTCCGGTGCGACTGCGCGGGTGCTATTGTTTTGATAGCTATAAGCCCAATAAATACCGGGGCTTGAGGCCGATTTGGCTTGAAGCGGGGCGGGCAGGGTGCGCGCCGCGGCGCTGGTGCTCGACAGGAATCGAAAATCCTTCGCCAGCCCGCATGGATGCTTATGTCCCGACGCTCCAATATAAAAAATACCGACAAAAATACCTACAAAACGAAGCGTAGTCTCGATGCGACATAGACCTAACCTTTGAGGGCGGCCGAGCATCCCATCGAGGTTGGCGCATTCGGATAAGTCCCTTTCTCGCCTTCTCACGAGTCTGCCACTGATTGGATCTCGAGGTGGCCTGTCAGTGAAAACCCGAGGTTCTGAGGCGGCAGCCTATAGAGGCCCACGAATGGGTTGGCGGTCGAGTGGCTGCGTTCCCGCTGGCAGCGAGCGCTCTGGTAAGGACTTCGCTTCGCAGTGGGCACCCGCTCTCCATCAGAGTGCTTCTAGACGAGGGGCAATGATTTGCACGTCAGCGCGTAGCGCCTTGAATTAACAAGTCGATCGTTCCAAGTCTCTGAGACAATGCGCTATTCGACGTTGTTACAAGCTGGAACCTGACTCTATGGAAATACTTAATGAGGTGCTATCTTGGGGTTGGGGGATGTTGTCTGAGCATGCATCGGATCTCGCCGCGAAAATAGGTACCGAAGGCTTCAAAGAGGGTAAGGACCTTGCCATAAAGCAAGTTCGTGAGAGATGGAAATCTTTCAAACACGGACAAGCGGCGGAAGATTATCGAGCGCACCTTTTGTCGATCATTGGTAAAACCAAGATTTTAGGGAATTCGACCCTCATCGATGTAACCAAGATATATACCGACGTCTTTTTCCACGAGAAACTCAGCGCACAGAGACGCTTTCCAGGTACCCTGAGTGAATTAAACGAGCTATCTTTGGATTTGTTGCCTGGCTTAGAGCGAGTGCCCGCGCAAGTAATCGCGGACTCGAAAAAAAATCTATTTATCTTGGGTAAGCCTGGCGCAGGTAAGACCACATTCTTGAAGTACTTGGCTACGCAGGCGTGCACCAAAAGGAGCACCAAAACCCCGATATTTATTTCTCTGAAAGATTGGAGCGATTCATCGCTTACTCTCCTGGAGTTTGCGCAGCGGGCATTTTTGAACTGCGGATTTCCTGAGTCGCAAGATGTTCACGCATTTGTGAGAACATTGTTGGAGAAGGGGGCGGCGATCGTATTGCTGGATGGATTGGATGAAATAAATGAATGGCAAAACAAGAGGGCAACAGCAATCGGTGAGATTGTCAATTTTGCAAATAGATATATCAAATGTCAGTTTTGCCTTACATGTAGACTTGCTGCGTCAGATTATTCATTTGATCAATTTGATTACGTGGAAATCGCAGACTTCAATCGTTTGCAACAGAAGCGGCGATCGGCT
>CAYWHF010000463.1:0-2294 GCA_964457695.1 uncultured Methylocapsa sp. | reverse complement strand
GAGGCGCTTGCAGGCTATGCGGCTTGCGTCTCCGTAGCTCTCAATCCGGACGGCTCGGTCACGGTCACGGACGACGGCCGAGGCATCCCAACCGGCATTCACAGCGAAGAGGGAGTCTCGACCGCTGAGGTTGTAATGACCCAGCTTCACGCCGGCGGAAAATTCGATCAAAATTCCTACAAAGTGTCAGGCGGCCTGCACGGCGTCGGCGTTTCGGTCGTCAATGCGCTTTCAAGCTGGCTGAATTTGCGAATTTGGCGCGACGGAAAAGAGCATTTTATTCGTTTCGAAGAGGGCAACACCGCAGGGCCACTCACGGTCACTGGGCCTGCTCCAGTTGTTGGCGGCAAGGCCATCCGGGGAACGGAAGTCACGTTCCTGCCTTCCCCCAAAACATTCTCCATGGTCGATTTCGATCTCGCAACAATCGAGCACCGGCTGCGCGAGCTCGCCTTTTTGAATTCCGGTGTGCGAGTCGAACTTGCCGATCTTCGCGGCACCGATGTCAAAAAAGAGGAATTTCACTATGATGGCGGCCTCGACGCCTTTGTGCGCTATCTCGATCGCGCCAAGACGCCGCTGATCTCCAAACCGATCGCAATTAAGGGCGAGCGGGAAAAAACCATGGTTGAGGCCGCTCTTTGGTGGAATGATTCCTACCACGAGCATGTGATTGCCTTTACCAACAATATTCCGCAACGGGACGGCGGCACGCATCTCGCCGGGCTGCGCGCGGCACTCACCCGCCAGGTAACGGGTTATGCAGAACGCGCGGGCCTCGCCAAACGCGAGAAGGTCGATCTCAACGGCGACGATTGCCGCGAGGGCCTCACCTGCGTGCTGTCGATAAAGATTCCGGATCCAAAATTCTCCTCGCAAACCAAGGATAAGCTCGTATCCTCCGAGGTTCGGCCCGCCGTGGAAGGACTCGTGAATGAAATGCTCGGAGCCTGGTTCGAGGAGCATCCGCAAGAAGCGCGAACTATCGTTGGCAAGGTCGTTGAGGCGGCCCAGGCGCGCGAGGCCGCGCGCAAGGCGCGCGAGCTGACCCGCCGCAAGGGCGCGCTCGATGTCGCCAATCTGCCTGGAAAACTCGCCGACTGTCAGGAGCGCGATCCCGCCAAGGCGGAATTGTTTCTGGTCGAGGGCGATTCGGCAGGCGGCTCGGCGAAGCAAGGCCGGAACCGCGAATATCAGGCCGTACTTCCTCTGCGAGGCAAAATTCTCAACGTCGAGCGCGCGCGCTTCGACAAAATGCTGTCGAGCCAGGAGATCGGCACGCTGATTACGGCGCTCGGCACGGGAATCGGACATGGCGAGTTTGATCCCCGAAAACTGCGCTATCACAAGATCATCATCATGACCGACGCGGATGTCGACGGCGCCCATATCCGCACGCTTCTTTTGACCTTCTTTTACCGTCAGATGCGCGAGCTGATCGAGCGAGGGCATCTTTATATCGCGCAGCCGCCGCTCTACAAAGTGAAGCGCGGCAACTCGGAGCAATATCTGAAGGATGAGCGCGCGCGCGAGGATTACCTGATCGACAACGGCATTGAAGGCGCAGTGCTGCGTATTTGGAGCGGTGAGGAGCGTGCCGGCTCGGATCTTCGCGCGGTGGTGGAGGAATCGAGGCTTGTGCGTCATCTGGTGGATTCGCTCCATTCGCGCTATGACCGCCGCGCCGTGGAACAGGCCGCGATCGAAGGCGCGTTAAATCCCGTTTTGGGATATGGCGATCACGAGGCGCTCGAATATGCGGCAAAAATTGCGGCCCGCCTCGACGCGCTTGCCGAGGACATGGAACGCGGCTGGCAGGGAACGGTCGAAAACGGCGGCTATGTATTTACCCGCGAGTTGCGCGGGGTGCGCCAAGCGGCAACTCTCGACGCCGGGCTTTTGGCCTCGATCGAGGCACGCCGTCTCAATGAACACGCGCAATCGCTGCAGGCTGTCTTTGGCGCTCCGGCTCTGTTCTTGCGCAAAGGCGAGGAAGCCAAGGTCTTTGGGCCGGGCGATCTTTTCGAAAAAGTCATGGCGGCGGGGCAGAAGGGGATCACCCAGATGCAGCGCTACAAGGGGCTCGGTGAAATGAACCCGGATCAGCTCTGGGAAACGACGCTTGACCGGGAGGCGCGCTCGCTTCTCCAGGTCAAGATCAAGGAGGCCGACGACGCCGACGACATTTTTGTCAAATTGATGGGCGATGTCGTCGAGCCGCGCCGCGAATTTATCCAGGAGAATGCGTTAAGCGTCGCAAATTTGGACGTGTGAACTGTGTTGTGCGAACCGGC
>CAYWHF010000462.1:0-2304 GCA_964457695.1 uncultured Methylocapsa sp. | reverse complement strand
AGAACATAATCCATCAGCCTTGCCAGAAGTTGCATCGCAAGGTCCTTAAAGGCGAGGGTCGGACCGTGAAACAATTCGAGCACGAAGCGCGATGAATCAAGCTGAACCAGAGGAGCAACAGCCGGGTGGCGGAACTCTGCATAGGCGGCTTCGATCATGCCTCGCAGGGCGTCCCGATCAATCTCGGTTGTGACGAACGGCGAAAGGATCGTTTGCGCGGTTTCCGCGTAGGGCCCGCCAGCGAGAGCATTAATCGCGTCAGAAGTAAGCTGCGGATAGGCTTCAGGCAAATAAAGGCCGCCGTCTGGCGCAAGACCGGCAAGCAGCATCTGCGTAAAAGTGACCGGCGGCGCGGCTCCGCGCGTCGAGATGTATTTCACGTGCTAACTCATATCTCCGCCAGTCGAATAAAGTTTCTTCGCTCGCCGTTTCTTGACGGCAAAAAACGTGTAGGAAAGCGTGATCGTCCGGACACCTTCAAAAGGCGGATCTTTTTCGAGCGCCGGATCAAGGACAAACACAACCGGCATTTCTCTCGTTTCGCCCGGGCCAAGTCAGAAGCAGGCAACCTTCTTAAAGATACGCACCGGGGCTGCCCGGACGAGCGGTCGTGATCGCTGGACTTCTGCTGCCCGGGATCGAATACAAGCCTGCTCGCTTCTCTCGCCCTCGCCAAACTCTCTCCCAAGCAAGGTCAATGCGGTGCAAGCTGCGCGAGCCGCTCTGTGGCCAGCGCGGCAAAGAGCAAGAAGAGATAGAGAATCGAAAAGCCAAAAAGCTGGCCCGCGCAGCGCCCGGCCTTGGGGCTCTCCCGGAAATAAAAGACCCGGGACGAAAACAAAACCAGCAAGGCGCCGAGCAAACCCGCGATCGCGCCATAAGCCAAAGAAGCAAAGCCCATCAGCCAGGGAGCGAGGCCAAGCGGCGCCACAAGCAGCGCATAGATGAGAATGGCGCTTCGCGTGTAAGCGGCGCCCCGGACATTGGGCAGCATGGGGATGCCGGCCCGGCCATAGTCCTCGGCCTTGAGAAGAGCGAGCGCCCAAAAATGCGGCGGCGTCCAGAAGAAAATGATGGCGAAAAGCGCCAGACTCGCCGCCGACACCGTGCCCGAAGCGGCGGCAAAGCCGACAACCGGCGGAAGCGCGCCCGCCGCCCCGCCGATCACGATATTTTGGGGCGTCAAGCGCTTCAGCCACATCGTGTAGATGGCGACATAAAAAAAGACGGTGAAGCCCAAAAGCGCGGCCGACAACCAATTGGCGATAAGCCCCAGGCTCAGGACGGAGAGAACCGCAAGGATGAGGCCAAAGCCAAGCGCCTCGCCTTTGCGCATCCGGCCCGCCGGCACCGGGCGATGCCTTGTGCGCCGCATGCGGGCATCGATATCGGCGTCATACCACATGTTGAGGGCGCCCGACGCGCCGGCGCCTGCGGCAATGGCCAAGAGCGAGGCTAAACCGATGCGCGGATCGACAGGATCAGGCGCGATCAATAGCCCGGTGAAGGCGGTAAACACCACGAGCGCCATGACCCGCGGCTTCAATAGCGCCAGATAATCGAAAAACCGCGCCGCGGGAACCGGAAGACTAACAAACCCGCTTTCGCTCCGGCTAAACAAACTCATCGGAACCGCTTTCTAAGCATTGATGTTGCGCTTCGCCCAGCCAAGCAATTGTTAAAATCCGGCTTCAAGGCCGGACTTTAGCCTTTGGAGATTTACCGGGCCTTGGTCAAGCGCGCAATTTGTCTGCCCCTGTGACATAACAAGCATCCTAACCTGCCCAGCTCACCGCCTGTTTGCCAGCACCATCGGACCGGCCGCGTCTTCGGAACTTGCTCAGCAGGAATTGACAGCTTGACGGACGTCTATTCCTCTTGCTCTACCTGCCTTGCAGCTTTCGGCGCGAGCCTTGCGCGACCCTTGAGCGAGGCTGCTCAACACGCGGAGGCAAGAGCAGACAATCAACCAAGGGAGAGGAACATGGCCGACGACACGGTAGAATATGTTTTAGGGCAAAAAGCATCTATTCGCTTTGATAGCAAGCGGTGCATTCATGCGCGGCAATGTGTGTTGCGCCAGCCGGGTGTGTTTAAAGCGAATGTACAAGGGCCATGGATTGACCCGGACGCTGCTTCAGCCGACGCGCTGCTCGAAGTGGCCCACAACTGCCCTTCGGGTGCGATTACGATTGAACGTTCTGACGGCGGTGAAATCGAGACCGCGCCCAAGGTTAATCGCCTTACCGTGCCCGAAAATGGCCCGGCTGCGTTTTTGGCAGAACTGAAAAAAGAGTACCAGCC
>CAYWHF010000461.1:0-2318 GCA_964457695.1 uncultured Methylocapsa sp. | reverse complement strand
GGCACATCCGAAGGCGGATAACCTCTGGCGTTGAATGCAATGCAGCGATAACGCCGGCCGAAATGCCGCATCTGAGCCTCCCAGCTCCGGTAATCCCCGGCGAATTCGTGCACGAAGATCACCGGCGTGCCGGAACCGGTTTCCTCATAGTAAAGGCGAATTCCGTCGTCCGTCGTTGCGAATGGCATGGCTGAGCCTCCTCTAGACCGGCAGTTTCCGGCTGTAATCGATGACGAGCGAACCCACGAGGTAAAGTATGCCCGACCCTGTGAAGAACATGAGAGCAAGGAAGTAGCTTCCCGTTACCTGGACGATCACGCCGATGATGATCGGCACGAGGATGCCGCCGATATTTCCTGCCAAATTCATCATGCCGCCTAGAACCCCGGCGCGCCCCCGATCGGTCAAGGTGGCAGGAACGCTCCAGTAGAGACCGGCCGATCGCAAAAAGAAAAGCGTGCTCGACAGGAGCGCGACCGCAGCAACGGGACTGCTGACGAAAGCAAGTAACAAGGTCGACAGCGTGGTCAGCGAAGCCGATACTCCGAGAACGGTTCGCATCACCAGATTCGGCGAACCGCCGCGCGCTTTCCAGTAGTCCGCCAGAAAGCCGGCGGCGATCTCGCCGGCAAAGCCGGTGCCGAAGATGATGAACATCGCGCCGCCAACCGCTGGAAGATTCAAATGGCGAGCTTGGGCGAGGTAGTTCGGAGCCCAGGCAACGAGGCCATAAAATATGAGATTGAATCCCGTCCAGCCGAGCAGCATGCCCCAGAAGGAGCGAAAATGAAGAAAGGCCAGAATGTTGGTACGCCCGGCAGGCGCCGCCAGCGTGAGGTCCTCCTTCGCATGCTCGGTTTCGATGTAGAGTGCCTCGGCCTCATTCGTGGACGGTTGCTCACGCGGGCTATCGCGTATGTACCAGTAGGCCAGGAGTCCAGCCGCAATCGTGCCGATTCCGGCGGCCACAAAGGCCGCTCGCCAGGAACCGAACACGCCGATCAGCAACGCAATGATCAGTCCGCCGAATGCGGTCCCCAGCGGAGCGCCGCCATCGATAAGCACCGCGCCGCGGCCGCGCTCCCGGGCGGGCAGCCACACTGCGTTCAACTTGCCGCTTGCCGGAAACATCGGCCCTTCGGCCAATCCCAGACCTAACCGCGCCAGCAGCAACATGCCCCAGCCGGTCGCGAGCGCTGCCAGCGCCTGAAACGCGCCCCACAGGACCGTTGCAGCGGCAATGATCAATCTCGGCCGGTAGCGGTCGGCAAGCCAGCCTCCCGGAATTTGCATGAACGCATACGTCCAGAAAAACGCACTGAGGATGATGCCTTGCGCCGCCGCGTCGATGCCGAACTCCTTGCTGATCGCCGGCATAGCGACGGACAAGGAAGCGCGATCGACATAGTTGATGGTGACGATCAGCAGAATGAGCAGGAATATGCGCCATCGGACCGTGGTTCTTGTTGTCAGCGAAACTGTAGTCGGCACCGCCCCCCGCAAAATAGAATAATTACATATGAAGGTGATTTCGGTGAACGTGGGTTTGCCTTCACTGATGACAATTGGCGATCGGTCTGTTCTCACAGGTATCCGGAAAACACCCGTGGCCGGACGAGTACACGTGCGTACGCTGAATCTCGAAGGCGACGGCCAGGCGGATTTGAGCGTCCATGGGGGAGCAGACAAGGCCGTTTATGTTTTCCCGTCCGAGCATTATGGATTTTGGCGGCAAAAGCTGAATGAAGATCTGCCGTGGGGCGCCTTTGGTGAAAACCTTACAGCCGCAGGACTATCCGAAGGAGAAGCCGGCATCGGTGATCAATTCGAGATTGGCACCGCAAAATTTCAAATCACCCAACCCCGGTTGCCGTGCTTCAAATTGGCAGGCAAATTTCAACGCGAACAGATCATCAAGGAATTTCTCGACAGCCGCGGCACCGGTTTTTATTTGAGGGTGCTGCGGGAAGGTGACCTTGAAGCGGGTGATCCCATTGTTCTGAGCGCACGCGAACCCCGGCGCGTCACCGTTAGAGAAATCGTCGACCTCTACCTCGCCAAACACCCCTCGCAAGCCCAACTCGAGCGGGCGGTATCAATACCTGGTCTTTCGGATTCCTGGCGCGCTCATTTTCAATCGATTCTGTCGCCGCCTTCACACTCTCTTGAAAGCTAGATTGGCCCGGCGGCGTCCCTTTAATGTTTTAATTCTTTGGACTTGCGAGTCCTGGCATTGCCGCTAAATTGCCATTTAAAATACCATTATTGCCATTCCCAATACCGCGCTTAAAAACCGCTGTCTGCAAATCACTCGTCAA
>CAYWHF010000460.1:0-2320 GCA_964457695.1 uncultured Methylocapsa sp. | reverse complement strand
GCACTGGCCTTGTAAATGATCGAATGAGCGGGAACGGCCGGCGGGTGCCAGCCCCGCGCAGGAGTCGACAATTGTGCAAGGCAGGCAAGCAGGCCGGCGCAAAACCGCGCGGCCCGCGTCCAATCTCCCGCGAAACTTTGCTTCAAGCCACGATACAGGCCGGCCGCACGCACGTGATTCCCCAGGGGGTACGCTGACTGCAACTCTCTTACCAAGATTGCGGACTTTCTCTCGGAGGAGTCAAGCAATATTCGGGCAATTCGGGCAAGACTTGGGCCCGGCTAGTAAAACAAGCCAATTATACCGGGCCGTGACTTTCGCGCAACAAGCGGAATTTGTGGGTTTCGCCCTTTAGCCGAGCAAAGCCAAAAAACCCGGCCGCGAGGCCGGGTTTTTCCGTGTGAGGCCTAAAGCCAAGCGTTCGTGCTCCGCCAAGGCGCTTGCAGGGCGTTACGCCCAAGGTTCTCGCCGAAGCGCAGCGGACGGTGGAAGGAGCGCTCCGAAAGAAACTCGACGGCATTTCTGGTAGTGAGGAAATAATTGGTCCCACATGGCCGGCTGGCCGTGGGCAGGCAAACCGCCTGCGCCGCGACTTTGCCACAAGCGGCTGCAAGAAAGGGCCCGCGCAAGAAAGCCTTTGTCAATGTTCCCCGGGCCAAGCCGGAGCACGCAGGATGAACTTGCCGGACGGACCAGACTTTTCCAGCGAGCGCCTGGGCGATGCGCTAACGCTCGCCCTCGGCGGGCGCTGGACCGTGGATGCCTCGGCGGCCATCGAGAGGCGGGCGGATGCGCTCGTCGGGGATATCGGCGACGCGCGGCAGGTCGGTTTTGATCTGGGCCGGATCACGCGGCTTGACACGGCGGGGGCCTGGCTTATCGACCGGGCGCGCCAGACGCTCAGCGCCAAGGGCATTGACGCAAGGCTCGAATCCGTCCGCCCGGAGTTCGAAATTCTGCTGCGCGAAGCGCGCTACCACAAGGTTGTTCTTCCCCCGCGACGAGTGGGTTCTCCGCTTGCCCGCCTTGCCGCCGGATTTTTGGAGGCTGCCGTTTCTGCGGGAGCCTACCTCTATGAGGCTGTTGGATTTTTGGGTGAGGTCGTCGCACCATTTGGAAGAAGCCTGTCGCGCCCGTCCCAATTTCGCGCAACATCGCTGGTCTTTCACATAGAGAGCATTGCTCTTGGAGGGGCGCCAATCATTGCCCTTATCAATTTTTTAGCTGGGGCAATTCTTGCGCAACAAAGCGTCTTCCAGTTGCGCCGTTTTGGCGCAACGATTTTCGTCGTCAACCTCATTGGCATTTTGATGCTGCGCGAGCTTGGCGTCCTTTTGACCGCGATCATGATCTCGGGGCGGTCTGGCTCGGCAATCACCGCCGAACTCGGATCCATGAAGCTGCATGAGGAAATCGACGCACTGACCGTTTTGGGCTTGCGTCCGGTTGACATATTGATAGTCCCGCGCATTCTCGCGCTCGTCGTCAGCCTTCCCCTGCTTACCTTCGTCGCCGACATGGCAGGCATATTCGGCGGCCTCCTGGTCAGCTGGTCCTATGAAGGGATTACGCCGGTGAGGTTTTTGACCGGCTTGCAAACGGCGGTCGGCTACCACACCTTCTTGTGCGGCATCATCAAAGCGCCTTTCATGGCGCTCGTCATCGGGCTGATTGCCTGCTTGGAGGGTCTGGCCGTTGCGGGTTCGGCCGAGTCGCTCGGACGGCGCGTGACCTCTTCCGTCGTCAAGTCGATTGTCATGATTGTCGTGGTCGATGGGCTATTCACGGTCTTCTTTGCGGGGATAAGATTTTGAGCACTGGGCCCTTTGCGGGAAATGGCGGCGGCTTATCAGGTCCGCCGCCCGGGGGGAACGGTAGCCGGGGGGCGCCTGGACCGGCCGCGCGCGAGCTCATCGTCAGGGTGCGAAATCTCATTGTTGGCTTTGGCGGCGCGCTCATCCTCGAAGACCTAGATCTCGAAGTCTACCGGGGCGAAGTCTTGGGCTGCGTCGGCGGCTCGGGCACGGGCAAAACCGTCCTGACAAGAGCCATCCTTGGACTTGTTCGCAAACAAACCGGGCTCATCGAGATGTTTGGAGCCGATCTCGATACGCTTTCGCCCTGGCAGCGGAGCGCGATCGAAAGGCGGATCGGCGTGATGTTTCAGCAAGGGGCGCTATTTTCCGGGCTTACCGTCAAGCAGAATGTCGAGCTCCCTATGCGCGAGCACTTGCGCTTGTCGCCGCGCCTTTCGGAAGAACTTGCGATGCTTAAGATCGAGCTAGCGGGCCTTGATCCCGATGCCGCCAACAAATACCCC
>CAYWHF010000459.1:0-2320 GCA_964457695.1 uncultured Methylocapsa sp. | reverse complement strand
CCTTCTTGCGTTCTGTAATGCTAGTCCAGAACCCAATAATTTCCTTGGGCCGGCCAGCGGCGTCCCGCAACAGGCTTGCCTCGTCCCGTATCCAAAGGTAATGGCCGCCCTTGGCTCGAAACCGGTACTCTTGCACCAGGTGGCCCTGGGTCATCAGGATCGATGTTTTCTTGACAGCGGCCTCCTTGTCATCGGGATGCAGACAGTTGATCCACCAGTCAGGGGCCAGCGCGGCCTCGACTGCGTAACCCAAAATATTCTTGACGCTGATACTTATCCATTGGGTGGGAAATCCTTTCGACGTTATCGCAAGGTGGTAAACCACGGTAGGAATGCAATTCAATATATGGAGCGACTGTCGACGCTGTAGCATAGTTTACTCTCACGGACTTAGCCGTTCATCGCCCGACGGCACCTTGCTTTGAACGGCCCGACAGAGCCTGGTCGCTTGCAGGATTTAACATCCGGCCAAAGTCTTCAAAACCCTCAATTTCGACTTTTGTCGCACCGGGCTGCGGCGACTCCAAAAACTTTTCCTCCTTGAACCGCTTGAAGATGGCAAAATGCAAATCGCTCTTGACGCGGTACAGCGTTTCGACATCGCCGACGAAGGCACGCAGCTCGAAATTGAGGGCGCTGGCCGACATGCCGGTAAACAAAACTTGCGGCGACGGCATGGTCGAGACGAGTGGAGTTGCCTTAGCGACTTGGACGAGCACCTCGCGCACCTTTTCCGGATCGGCGGAGGCTGCGACGGTCAGAGGGATGACGATGCGCCCTGTCCGGTCGTTGCGAACAAGGTTGGTCACAACACCGGCAACGAGGCTCGCATTGGGGATTATCACCTGCGCCCGGTCAAAAGTCTCGATCTCCGTCGCACGGACATTGATGCGCCGGACGTATCCCTGGTCTGAACCGACGGCAATCCAATCGCCGACCCGCACGGTGCGTTCCCAAAGCAGGATCAGGCCCGAAACAAAGTTATTGACAATCGACTGCAGGCCGAAGCCAATGCCGACCGAAAGAGCACCCGCGACAAGTGCGAGCTTTTCAAAATTCAGCCCGAGATAGCCAAGCGCAAGCCCGGCGCACATCACAAAGCCAAAATAGGAGAGACTGGTGCGGATCGAACTGCGCAAACCAACGTCGAAGTTCAATTTTGGAAGGAGTTTTGTATCGGCCCAGTTTAAAACCGCATGAAGCGCGGCGATGGAGAGCGCAAAAATTCCGGCGGCAATCACAATATTTATCGGAGATATGGTGGTATCGCCCACCTTGAAACCAAAGAGGAGAGAACGAAAATCGAGGGGCACATCGCTCGACTGCACGCCCCAAGGGGCCAGCACGAGAAGCGCCGCAAAGGCAAAGAGCGCGAGCTTGATCGTTCCCGAACTCACGACGCCCGCGAGCTCGATCGAATTGCGATGGATGCCGAAGCTCGTAATCAGCCTGCGCCCCACACGCGAATTGGGCGTAAAGCCGGCGCCGATTGCCTCTTCAGCGAGAACGGCAGACATGTAGAAAGCGCAGCCGACGGCGCCGAGCCAGAAATATTGATCGGCAAGGAAACTTCCGAAGGCTTCGTAACCGAGCATTACGGAGACGAAGATGACGGAGGCAACCGCCCAGGAAGCCATGCGCAGAAGGTCGAACCAATCCCGCGCCGTGTTAATTTTTGGTCCGAGACATTCATCATTATCCATGGCGTTGCCGAATCGCCATAGTTCGACGGCGATGACGATCGCGCCGGTGACAGCGGCAAGCCCGCGCATCAAAACGGCAACCGATAAGGATGCGCCGGCAATATCGTTGAGGGCAGCAAAAAGCCGCACCGCGGAGACAACGAGCGCAAGGCCGACCGCAATCCGGACGATCCCGGCGGCAACCTTGTCGTCGAGTCTCGGCAACCGCCAGTTCGGGCGGGTCGGAGCAAACAGGCCACAGGCTATTCCCGCTGCCGCCGCCGCGCGGACCGCGGCCTCGCCGCACGCTCGCAGAAATGGCTGCAGCCGCTCATTGGCAAGATCGTAATATTGAAGCACGAAACCAGCGAGGAGAACCGCTGCGGCTGCGGGAACGGCGATGACAAGGGCGATCCACCACGCGCCGAGAATTTTGCGAAACCGCCCCGGATCCGAAGCCCCGCCATCGCGAGCGAGGACCCACCGGGCCAACCGCGAGAGCGGGAAATAGGAGAGGGCGATCAATCCTGCGACACCGCCAAACGCCCATAGAAGTTTCCCGCCGAGCCGCTGATCGATGGCGTCAAACCATTCGCCGAACGCTTGCCTTACTGCGGCGAGATCGTTTGGTGCTTCCT
>CAYWHF010000458.1:0-2329 GCA_964457695.1 uncultured Methylocapsa sp. | reverse complement strand
AGCCGCTTAGGGCGCGCCGGGTGAGGGGTGATTTCTTCTAGCCCCCCACCCGGAGCGCGTAGTCGCGCTCCGACCTCCCCGCGAGGGCAACGTTACACTTGACATACCGCACTACCTCATATAGTGTTGCGGCCATAGGAGAATTAGCCATGGCCCATTCTGTTCTTTCGTCCGAGCATTTTCAAAACGAGGAAGCGGCCTTTGCTTACGTTGAGGGCAAGCTTTGGCCCGAGGGGCCGACATGCCCGTTCTGCGGCGCGACCGAGGAGCATGTAGGAAAACTCCAAGGCAAGACGACCCGTCTTGGCCTGTACAAGTGCTATGCGTGCGAGAAACCCTTTACGGTGCGGATTAGAACCATCTTCGAGTCCTCGCACCTGCCGCTTCGGCTTTGGCTCCAAGTCATCTACCTCATGTGCTCGTCTAAGAAGGGCGTCAGCACCCGGCAAATTCAGCGCACGCTTCAATGCAGCATGAAAACCGCATGGTTCCTTACACACCGCATCCGCGAAGCAATGAAGGACGGCTCGCTTGGGCCGCTCGGGGGCGAAGGCGCGATCATCGAAGCCGACACCACCTACATTGGCGGGAAAGAAAAGAACAAGCACCGCAACAAGCGGCAAGCTGGGAATATCGGCGGCGCGGGCAAGGCCATTGTCCACAGCCTTGTCGAGCGTGACGGGCGCGTGCGTTCCCATCATATCCCGAACGTGAGCGGCAAGACGCTTCGTCCGATCCTTCGAGCGCATGCGGACTTTAAGTCGGCCCTCATGACGGATACGGCAGGCGGATACATGGGCATCGGCAGGGCATTTGCCCGGCACGAAATGGTGGACCACGGCATCGGCGAGTATGTCCGGGGCGATGCCCACAGCAACACCGCCGAAAACTATTTTTCCATTCTGAAGCGCGGCGTCTATGGCGTGTTCCACCATGTCAGCGAAGCGCACCTGCATCGGTATTTGGCCGAATTTGATTTCCGCTATAGCAACCGTGAAGGCCGTGGCGTTGATGACGTGAGGCGCGCGGAGATCGCGCTTCAAGGCGTCAAGGGCAAGCGGTTGACCTATCGAACGACTTGTAGCCGAGGGCCAGCGGAAGCGCCCACGGCCTGAAATCGTCCGGGTCTGGCGCGAATTGGCGCGGGTGCCGGACAATCCGCAGCTATCGTTCATCCCCATGCTTGAGGCACCGGAGAAGGGGCGGGAATGACTCCCGCGCCCTTCGCCAGCTATCCTAGTTTGTTGCCACACAGCCTAGGAGTTCCAATGAGCGGTGATCATCTGTCTGAGATATATGAGGAGCTTGATGAGCAGCATCGCAGCCTTCAACGAAAAAAGGCAAATATCCAAAGAGGCGAGGTGGAAGACCACTCGGAGGCGGATGCCAGCCTTGCGGCAATAGATTTGCAGCTTGCGCAAGTAGAGGCGCGCAAAGTCCGCGCGAAGTCGCCGCCGGATGATCCTGCGCTCTGCTTTAATTGCTGGGTCTATAATGGCGACCACCTAAAGATGCTACCGCAACCCGGTGAGTACGGCGTTGATGTTTTCAGATGTGCGCGGGGGCATGAGCGCCACGCGCGCCACAGGTGACAATGTTTTACCCATGCGGCTATACTCTTACCCATGCCGCGAAAGCAGAAACCCAAGAACGACGATCCAGAAGAATACAAACGCTTCCTCGAAGCCGCCAAGAAGGCCGAGGCAAGCGACGATCCTAAGGATTTTGACCGGGCATTTGAAAGAATCGCCAAAGCTAAAACCCCATCGTTCCGATCAGGCGCACATAAGGGGTGAGGCGCACGGTGAGCACGAGGCGCGCGTCCTTAGGGCCAACATCAGGCCCCGTTGCCTCTAGGAGCTGATCAGTCTCAACGGTAACCTTCGTTACCAGCCGATCATCCTCTAAAAGCACAAAAAACAGGGTTTCGTCTGCCCCCGGCGCACCAGTGGCCCCTTCGGGCACCTGTAGGGCGTCGAAGAGTGTTTTCATCCGATTGTCTATGTCGCCGCCGTTCAGGGCTGCGCCGGGAATGCCAGGACGTAAAAAAAGGATATCCAAATGGCAAAGGAGGCGCTGTTCGTCAAAGACAAGCGGGACGAAACGAAAATCGCCGCGCTTATAGAATGCCGCCGATTCCTCGATCCGAGTTTTTGGGGGGGAGCCATCGTCATTTAGAACACCCTCGAATTTTCCACCCCATGGGCCGTCTGTGCCCATAAAAGGGTGCGTTCGCCATAACTCTCGAAGCTGTCCGTGAAACACCCTTGGGATAAACTGCTTTTTGTGCGACCACCCGGTTGCAACGCCCGACCAACCACCCTAGTAA
>CAYWHF010000457.1:0-2338 GCA_964457695.1 uncultured Methylocapsa sp. | reverse complement strand
AATTTTCCTTCTGGCATGAGCAAATGGGCCGCGCAACGACTGCGGCAGAAAATCGCTATTTGATCAACAACCCATCGGCCGTTATCCCGCGCTCTAGTGGCTCGACCTGACGCGTGGTCTTGGCGAGGCCGTGCTCCGTCTTATGCCAATGGTAGGGGCGCGAAAGAAGATCATAAAGCGCCATCCATGCCGCGACGGACGCTAGCAAATAATAGAGGGGCACCAGCGGCAGGGATGGCCAAAGTTTCAGCAACCTGCGGCGACTCATGCCGGTTAGCGCGAGCCAAAGGATTGAACCCGCGCCGAAAACCACGGCCGAGATCCAAAGCACCGCCATCGCAAGCTCAAGCGGGGAGGCTGGCGCCAGAGCGCTCGTGGAGAGGTGATGTAAAACGACCGCGGTAAAAAACGGCCAAAGCGGCGGCGCGATGACTAGATTTGTCATTAGCAGACTAATAGCCAGACTATTTCGAATGCCGAGCTCCGCAACAAGGCGGCGGGGATCCCTTGTCAAAGTAATGAATGTCTGCATCCATCCCTTGGACCAGCGCCGGCGCTGCTTTAGCCAGGCACCGAGTTTTGCCGGCGCTTCTTCCTCTGTGGTTGAAGACAAAATTCCCACGCCATAGCCAAACCGCGCGAGGCGAAGGCCCAGATCGGCATCCTCGGTCACATTCCAGGCATCCCAGCCACAAACGTCGCGCAAGACCTCCGTCCGGAAATGATTGGATGAGCCGCCAAGCGGCACTGGTAATTCGAGCCCCGCATAGCCGGGGTTCAAAACGTCAAATAACGTGGCGTATTCGATTGCAAACAGCCGGGTCAGCCAAGAGTCCTCGCTGTTGTCGATCGCAAGCCGCGCCTGAAGGCAGGCAAGCTTGCGCGGAGCCCGCGAGAACCGTTCCGCCGCCTCCCGCAATTGGCTAGGCGCGGGGATGTCCTCGGCATCGTAGACGACGGCGAGCTCGCCGCGCAACTGCGGCAAGGCGATGTTGAGCGCACGGGGTTTGGTCCTTGGCCAGCCTTTGGGTGCGACCACAGTCTCGTAATTGGCTGGCAATTGCATCGCCTCGATTGCCCCGTAGGTTGCACGATCATCGTGCTCGATCACCAATTTGATGTCGAGTTTTGCGCGCGGGTAATCCAGTGCGTTGAGCGCTCCGATGAGCTGCCGCACGACCCGGTCTTCGCGGTGAAGCGCGACGACAATGGAATAATAAGGCAGCCAGCGGTCCTCGATACAAGCCTGAAACGGCCCCGTGCAACAAGCGCTGCTCGCCGCGCCGGCAAAGAGCCGCAGCCAGATCGACGCCAGGAACAGGCAGGTCATTGACAAGGAAACCATAACCAACGCTGGCCCCGGCGCCACACCGATCGCAAATGCCGTACCCGAGAAACCCGCTATGGCGCAGCCACGCTGGATCGTGTTCAGCGGGGTTTTTGCTGACAGGTCCGGGTCGAGGCAGGCAAGGCCGAGACTCGCGTCGCGAAGAATAGACATGGCCGCGGCAGAACGGGCGCGCCGCGATAGATACGACGGTGTCGTGATCGCAAGAAACCCGCGCAATTCCTGGCTGCCGGACCGCGCCAGCAATTCGTTCAACAACCGGCCGCGGGGGGCAGCTAGCCAGTGGGGCCCGTTGCCGCCCGCGAGCGGCAGGAGTCCGGCATGAATGGCGTAAGGATAGCGAGCGGCGTCGGAAAGCCTCGCCTGGCCACAGGTAAATTGCACGCCGAGCCTATCCGCGAGACAACGGTAATAGAATTCTTCCCGCAGTGCCCCGCTTGCAAGCAGAGCGGCCTCTGGCGGAACGCCTTGCCGGCGGGCCTGCAACGCAGCCGGCACCAAATCGTCCGCGCTTACTCCATAGTCCGTAAGAAAAGCAAGTGCCGCAGGCAAGCCTGCCGGGCGGGCCTGCATGGACTTTTCCAAACTGTTTGCACAGGGGCGCCCGGAGCCCAGCGCCCCCGAAATTCCTCTAAAAATTGGCAAATTCATTGGACTAAATGACAATACGAAATAAATGATATTATACAACACCGTTAATTTTATCATTAATATTCGATAAAAATCAAGATAGGGTGCCAGGCTGGCAGGAATTGTGCCACCGGTGGAGCGGCACGCCGCGCTGGCGCCTACACGCTGCGGGGGTGCGGCTTCAAAAAGCCGTTTGAAAACATCGGCTTTCACGAAATCGAACGCGTGGGATCAAGGCCCTGCGCAAACCCCGGTCTTCGCCGCAGGGCGGCAACCAAGCACGGGGCAAATGAAAATAGGTGAGGGCCTTTTCGCCATCATTCCAAACGTCACGCGCGCACCCAACCGTTGCGAGCAGGG
>CAYWHF010000456.1:0-2371 GCA_964457695.1 uncultured Methylocapsa sp. | reverse complement strand
CTTCGCTCGCCATGACGGCCAATCCCAACAGGTCATGATTTATGGCGGTTGGTATCAGACCACGGATTCCTGCTGACCCAAACCAGACCGAAATAGCTGCTAACAAGGTTATGAACCCGGCGCAGCGAAAACAACTGATTGCGTCTCAGTGAAAACGTCCGCGTCTTCTCAGGTGCGGACCTGTTGGGGCCGGAGCCAACCTTTATGCCTGCATCCCGGTGCGATTGAGCTCTTCCGCTACGATCGGATTGTTTTCGCCCGGATTCGGATCGAAGCTGCGGCTGGAGGCGAGTGGCCAGTAATATTCGTAGACGGCGTGTGCCTTCGGATTGACGAAAAGCTCGCCGGGTTTCAAGAACTTGTAGAGATTGGCGACCAGCCGGATCTCGTGTCCGGAAATCCGGCGCACGATATGCCGCGGCTCGAGTTTGCCAGGATGCGAAAGCCCGGCGGCGCCGGTCAGTGCGGCGAGAGCCCGCAGCGTGCTGCGGTGGAAATTGTAGACGCGCGCCGCTTTATCGTCAGGGACCAGAGCCCTCTGGCGCAGCGGGTCCTGGGTCGTGACGCCGGTCGGGCAACGGCCGGTATGGCAGGTTTGCGACTGGATGCAGCCGAGCGCGAACATGAAGCCGCGCGCCGCATTGCACCAGTCCGCGCCGAGCGCCATCGTGCGGGCGATGTCGAATGCCGAGATGATCTTTCCGCTGGCGCCGAGCCTGATCTCGCCGCGCAAGTTCAGGCCGACAAGCGTGTTGTGCACCAGCATGAGCGCTTCCTGGAGCGGGGTGCCGATGTGGTCGGTGAATTCTACTGGCCCTGCGCCGGTGCCGCCTTCGCCACCGTCGACGACAATGAAGTCGGGCGAGATCCCGGTCTCCATCATCGCCTTGCATATGCTGAAGAACTCCCAAGGATGGCCCAATGAAAATTTGAAACCGATTGGCTTGCCGCCGGACAGTTTGCGCAGCCGGTCAATGAAGGCCAATAGCTCGAGCGGCGTCGAGAATGCTGGGTGCCGCGGCGGCGAGATACAATCGATCCCGGCCGTGACGCCGCGCACCTCAGCGATCTCGGGCGTCACCTTCGTGCCAGGCAGCACGCCGCCGTGGCCGGGCTTGGCGCCCTGCGAGATCTTGATCTCAATCATCTTCACTTGAGGAGCGCACGCCTGTAGGGAAAAGTTAGCGGCATCGAAATTGCCGTCTGGGGTACGGCAGCCGAAATAACCGCTGCCGACCTCCCAGATCAGGTCGCCGCCATGTTCGCGGTGGTAGCGGCTGATTGAGCCTTCTCCGGTGTCGTGGGCAAAACCACCGAGCTTGGCACCCTTGTTGAGAGCACGAATAGCATTCGCCGACACAGAGCCGAAGCTCAGCGCCGAAATGTTGAACACCGAGCAGGAATAGGGTTGCCTGCAGTCCTTGCCGCCGACCATGACGCGGAAATCGGCATTCTCGATGTGGACCGGGCGGAGCGAATGATTGATCCACTCGTGACCGGCAAGATAAACGTCCTTTCCGGTCCCGAACGGCTGCCGGTCCTCGGTGTTCTTGGCACGCTGGTAGACGAGCGAGCGCTGCGCGCGCGAGAAGGGTACCGCCTCGTTGTCGCCTTCGAGCAAATATTGGCGGATCGCCGGGCGGATCGTCTCGAAGAAAAACCGGAAGTGAGCCAGGATTGGGTAATTGCGCAGGATCGCGTGCCGCGTCTGTATCAAATCATGCAGGCCGGCGCTGCTGATCGCGCCGGCCGCGAAAGCGAGCAGCAGCCATCGGGAATCAAATAGCGCCGCAATCAGCGCGAGCGCGGTCACGGCGAGCGCGGAGGCGAGCGCCCAGTAGCGCGAAGGCACCAGCTCCGAGAAGGTCATTGACGCTTCACTTCGGTCTTTAGGCCGGGCAAACGGTGTTGGTTGCGCATCCTAACCTAATCCGGAATTCGAGCTTGTGGCACAGCTTAAAATAAGAGGATGACACGCCTTTGCACCCTTGGCATCCAAGGAACCTTGTACCCCGGGCAAAAAACGCTTTTTTTCCTGCCGAAAAATTAGGCGCCGGGCGCGCCGGGCCAGGGTGGCTCGGCTGCCTCTCAAGAGGCTTGAGTTGTCGGCGACGGAGTACTTGTTAAATAAGAAAACGTGAATTTAATCAGTTGACTGGAGATAGTTCGCGGACAATTAATTTCTGAAGATTAATATAAGTATAGAATTCGATTTGATAATTTAGTTCTAATATTACGTTGCCGTGACGAGCAACTTGGTTGACGAATTCTTCAAAAATAATTAGGGTTATTTGGTGGTGGATTTCCCGCTATTTTTCGCGTTAACGACAGAATGTTCTTTTCGGGAGGGGATGCGAGACGGGGGATACAA
>CAYWHF010000455.1:0-2396 GCA_964457695.1 uncultured Methylocapsa sp. | reverse complement strand
TGGGCCGCGGCCGCCTTGCTCATTTCCTCGGCCAGTTGGTCCTGCATTTCCGCGCACTGGCCCTCTAGAAATTCGCACGCAGCCCGCACCTGCTCCAGGTATTGCTCGCGCGTGACATTGCCAATGCAAGGCGCGGTGCAGTATTTCAGATGCGCATACAGGCAATGCCGGTAATCGCGGTCGTTGGGCGTCAGCGGCCGGCAGCCGCGCAGATGGTATTGCCGCCGCACCAGGGCCAGCGTGCTGCGCAGCGCTCCCGAATTCGGGAACGGCCCGAAGTAGCGCGCGCCATCGTCCTGCTTGATGCGAGTCAGTGTGAATCGCGGAATCGGATCGTTCAGGTTTACCTTAAGCAGCAGGAACCGTTTGTCATCGCGGAAGCTGATGTTGTAGCGCGGGCGAAATTCCTTGATTAGTTTGCCTTCAAGCAACACCGCCTCCGGCTCGCTGCGGACCAGATGGAAATCGAAATCGTGTATGCCCTCGACCAGCGCCTTGAATTTCAGGTCCCAGCCCATTCGCCGCGACGGCTGGAAATATTGGCTGACCCGCTTGCGCAGGTCCCGGGCTTTGCCAACGTAAATCACGGTCCCGAAACGGTCGCGCATCAGGTAAATGCCCGGCTTGTGCGGCAATGCGCCAAGCTTTTTGCGGATGTTGTCGGCCACTGGCATGACACCCACAAGGTAATGGCAGGTTCGGTCCCCTCGCAAGCGGTGCCGTGCTGCCGTGTCAAGGACGCCTCGCCTTGCCCCAAGTCACTTACGGTTCCTGGTAAGCAATCTCCCCACCAATCACCGTCATCACGCAGCGCGTTTTCAGTATCTCCGATTCCGGAATCTTCATGATGTCAGCGGAGAGGACCGTGAAATCAGCGAGCTTGCCCGGCTCGATCGAGCCTTTAATTGTCTCGTCGAAAGCCGCGTAAGCCGGCCACAGGGTAAACATCTTCAAGGCTTGCTGGCGCGATACCGCTTGCTCGGGGTGCCAGCCTTCGCCCGTGAAGCCTTTCATGTCCTTACGGGCAACCGACGCATAAAACTCGATCATCGGTTCGCCACGCTCGACTGGCGCATCAGACCCGCCGGGGATGATGGCGCCGCTTTTGAGAAAGCTTTGCCACGCGTAAGCCCCGGCCAAACGCTTGAGGCCAAGCCGGCTCGGGGCGAAGTGCAGGTCCCCGATCGCGTGCGACGGCTGCATCGAGGGAATCACGCCCAGTTCCACAAAGCGAGGGATGTCCGCCGCGTCAACGATTTGCGCGTGCTCGACGCGCCAGCGCGGCTGGCGGAGCTTTCGTTGCGCCGGCGGCACCGCCGACAGCGCCTGTCCATAGTTATCCAGCATGAATCGGTTCGCCCGGTCACCGATGGCGTGCGTTT
The DNA here is from genome assembly GCA_964457695.1 of uncultured Methylocapsa sp. Taxonomy (GTDB): domain Bacteria; phylum Pseudomonadota; class Alphaproteobacteria; order Rhizobiales; family Beijerinckiaceae; genus Methylocapsa. The sequence continues at coordinate 1,014 of CAYWHF010000455.1, read as the reverse complement.
CCACCTGAATGCCCTTTCGTAACGCTTCGAGTAGCATCGGGCGCAACGCCTCCTCCTTGACAGTAAGAAAGCCTGAAGTCTCGGGTTCGTCCGCATAGGGCTCGAGCAAGGCCGCTCCCCGCGAGCCCAGCGCGCCGTCGGCGACGACTTTGATCGTGCGCAGAGTGAAGTGGTTTTCGAACGCGCCGATGATCGGTCCATCGGTCAGAAGTTTTTCGGCACTCGGGCCCGGACCGTAAACCGCCTCATAAATGCGCAGCTTAATTTTGCCCTCACCATAAAGTCGTTTGTAGCGAGCAACATCCTCGTAGCTGCCGCCGGCGTCCTGGAGCTGGGTCCAACCGAGTTCGAGGCTGCGCTTGACGCCGAGCAGTATGGCGCGGTCGGCGTCTTCGGCCTTTCTCGGGGGGATGTGACGGCGAATCAGTTCCTGCGCCGCATCCAGCAACATCCCATTAGGCTCGCCTGATTGCTTATCTTTTGAAATCTCTCCACCGAACGGATTCGGTGTGGCTTTGTCTATGCCGGCCAGCTTGAGCGCGGCGCTGTTCACCACGGAAGCGTGGCCATCCGCCCGCGTTACCATCACCGGGTTGTCGGGCGCGAGCCGGTCGAGGTCCGCCCGCGTGGGGAAGACCGGAGGATGCCAGAAAGTCTCGATCCAGCCGCGCCCCGTAATCCAGTCGTCAGGCTTTACCTGAGCGACGCGCGCCTTCACACGCGCCATGAATTCCTCGAGGCTGGCTGTGCCCTCCAGATTCAACGTCATTTCCCGAAAACCGATTCCCGAAAGATGGCAGTGCGAATCGGTCAGGCCCGGCACCATTGTCCGGCCGTGAAGATCGATAACGCGTGTGTTCGAGCCTATCCAACTTTTTGCGCGACGGTTCGAGCCTACGAAAATGATTCGGCCGGCTTTGACCGTCACGGCTTCGGCTTTTGGATGCCGGTCGTTCACTGTGTAAATCCTGCCGTTCTCGAAAACAACATCTGCGGTCTCGGCGGCTGCTTCGG
>CAYWHF010000454.1:0-2415 GCA_964457695.1 uncultured Methylocapsa sp. | reverse complement strand
TCCGCGATCTCGACCATGATACGTCCGCGGACCGGCTTGAGCGTATGGACTCGGGGGTAATGCTCGTCGACCAGACGGCCAAAGTGCTCTTCGCCAACGCTTGGGCGCGCGCGCTTCTCGGACGCGGCAGCGGACTGACCCTCCGGGATGGCCGGCTGCAAGGCGCGGCTGGGTCCGATAGATTGCAAGGTCTGATCGCCTCATGTGCTCCCAAGTTCCGGACCCCGATGGGCCCCGGCGGCGAGATTACGTTTCGACTGAATAAGCACCGGTCCCTGTGCGTGACAGTGACGCCACTCAAAGCGCGCGGCCGCGTCGCCGAACTGACTTGGCTCGGTTTGCAGCTTCCGGTGGCCATGGTCACGGTCACTAATCCCGCAATGCAGAAATGGCCCAGCTAACCAGCACCAAATTATGGTTTCGCGGCACGTGCCGCGAAACCAAGCGATCGGGAGTTAACATAAATTAATCTTATCCTGCGCAGGGCCGTACGGAACATATGCCAAGGTTGCGGGTTAATGGTAAAATGTGAGCACAGGCGACTGAGCTTTGACCCGTCCAGCTCTAACAGATAACTCGAAAATATAGTTAACATCCTGATCATCCGATCGGTTTTCTCAAAAGGACATTGCAGTGGGGAAGGAAGACGGGCTTTCAACCGCGGTCGGCTTGATTTACGAGGCCGTGCTTAATGACAAGCTGTGGCCCAAGGCGCTGACAACGCTCGCCGACGTCATGGAAACCACGCATGTTGTTCTTTGTGCAATGGACCGGCGCGCCCAAAGCTATGACTCACTCGCTCCGCGTATCGATCCAGACTGGGACGCGCAATACAAGCAGCATTGGGCCTTCCACAATCCGCTTTGGGCATCGAGCGCCAAGCGGCCAGCAAACGAGATATTCGTTCTCGATGACCTGATGCCGCGCGAGGATTTTGCTGCGACCGCCATAAATAATGAGTGGTTTCGCCCTGCCGGCGTCGGAATGGCGCTGATGGGCGCGAATTTACAAGTCAGTGACGGTGCATCGTCTCTGATCGTCGTCGCGAACGCGCCAGGCAAGGATCAAATAACCGGCGAGCAGGCCCAGATCTTCAAGGCCGCATTGCAACATGTCGCCCGCGCGGTGCGGATCCATCGCGATCTTCGGATCTGCGATTTCGGGCATGTCGCCGCGCCGGAGCAGCTTGAGCATGTAGGCTTTGGCGCAATTCTCGTCGACGCCTCGGCAAAAGTGCTCTTTGCCAATGCTTGGGCCAGGGCGCTGCTCACCCCTGGGAGCGGACTCACTGCCCGGGGCGGCTATCTTTTCAGCACCGACCGCGAAGCTATTTTGCACCGGTTGATCAGATCCTGCGCGGGAAGGTTACCTGCACCTCACGGTCCTGGCGGCGCAATCGCGCTTCGGAGGTGCGCGCGCCGTCCGTTGCGGGTCACGGTGACGCCGCTCCGAGCGCGCGGCAATGTCGCCGAGCTTCCCTGGCTCGGCCTGCGGATGCCGTCTGCCCTGGTCACGATCGAGGATCCGGCGGTGCACAAACGGCTCAACTGATCGCAACGGCCAACGAAAGTTAATTTTAATTAATCCGGAACGGTACCGGGCCACCGGAACATATCCCCGAGCTGCGGGTTAAATATAAAACAGGGTGCTCGGCACCTATCCTTCAAAGCCTAACGTATAGCACGAGCATAGATAGCTATACCATCAATTTATTGTTCACTTTTTTCGAGAGGCCAATACAATGAGGGAGGAATGCGGCCTTCATGCCGCGATCGATTCAATTTACGAGGCGGTGCTCGAGCCGTCGCTTTGGCCTTTTGCACTGAATAGGCTCGCCGATGCCATTGGCGTGGCCCAGATCCTTATTGGCACCTTCGACCCGCGTACAAACGCATTTGGGGCTGTGGCGCCGCGCGTCGATCCGCTGTTAGTTGCGAGCTACGAGAACTATTGGGCGTTCCGTGCTCCGATTTGGCCAAGGATGGCCACACAGCCAACGGGCGAGCCACTGGCGTTCACCAGCCTCATTCCGCGGGAAGAATACGTTGCTACTGCCATTTATGAGGGGTGGTTTCGCCTGACTGGGCTTGGGTTTTCGATCATTGGCGCCAATTTGCGCGGCGAGAACCATTTTGCGACGACCATTTTTGCCGCCAATCCTCCCGATAATGATCACATAAGCGGCGAACAGATGCTTGCTTTCAAAGCCGCGCTGTCGCATTTCAACAACGCCTTCCGGGTTCATCGCCAGCTGCGTGTCCGGGATCTAAACCGCGATATCGCACCAGAAAGGCTTGAGCATATGGGCTTTGGCGTGATTCTGGTCGATAGCGAGGCTAAAGTGCTTTGTGCCAATTCCTGGGCCATAGCGCTTATCACCCCTGGGAGCGGGCTAACCCTGCGGGGCCGTTAGCT
>CAYWHF010000453.1:0-2462 GCA_964457695.1 uncultured Methylocapsa sp. | reverse complement strand
GGTGTGCCTGGATTTTGTGGACGTCAACAGACTGATCTATGCCGGGCATTTCCTGCCGACGACCTTCGAGCTCGAGATAGGGGCCGCAAAACAACGCGTCATTCCGCGCGACTACCAGCTCGATCCCGTCAAGGATCAGCCGCTCCACGTCGATTTTCTGCGCCTAAAGCCTGGAGCCAGTCTTCGCGTCGCAGTGCCGGTGCATTTCATCAATCAGGATGTCTGTCCCGGCATCAAGAGAGGCGGCAGTTTGAACATCGTACGGCATGCGATCGAAATGCGCGTTCCGGCTGATGCGATCCCTGATGCGGTCGTCGTCGATATCGCGAACCTGCAAATCAATGAGTCGGTTCATATCACCCAAATCTCCTTGCCCGAAGGGTGCAAACCGACGCAGCGCGAAAGGGATTTTACGATCGCGTCGATCGCGCCTCCGCTCGTTTCTGTTGAAGAGACGCCCGCCCCGGCCGCGGCCGCAGCAACATCGGCCGCGGTGCCGATACCCGATGCAAAGGCGAAACCCGCAGAGGGCGCTGCAGCACCTCCGGCTGCCGCTGCCAAAGCGCCTGCAAAGGGCAAGAAATAGGCGGCGCGGCACGCCGCGATAGCTGCCGCGGCTGCAAAGAGCTTTGAGCAGGTGCGATGCTTCTCTTTGCCGGTCTCGGCAACATGGGCAAGGCCTTTGCGGGCCATCGCCACAATGCAGGCTTCATGGCCGTCGATGCCATCGCACGCGCCTGTCAAGCGCCCGCGTTTCGCTCGCGCTTCCAAGGACTCGTAACCGAGACAGAGTTTTCTAGAGAGCGGGTGATTTTGCTGAAACCCCAGACCTACATGAATGAATCGGGCCGATCGGCCGGGGAGGTGGCGCGCTATTATAAAATCGATCCGTCGCACATCATCGTTTTCCACGACGAACTCGATCTGCCGCCAGGCAAGGTTAGGGTCAAACGAGGGGGCGGGAATGCCGGCCACAACGGCCTCAATTCCCTGACCGCGCATCTTGGCAATGACTACCGCCGCGTGCGGATCGGCATTGGCCATCCCGGCGACAAGGCCCTCGTGCATTACTATGTGCTAAGCGATTTTTTTAAAGAAGACATTGCTTGGCTTGAGGCACTTTGCGCGGCGATAGCGGTGCATGCTGGGCTGCTCGTTGAGGGCAGAGACGCGGAGTTTCAGAACAAAATTCATCAGGCCATGCAAAAGGCCGGTTTTGGAAGCGACGCCGGGTCTGCCGATTGATCTTGGATCGCTCCCGTTCACGCCTGCGTCCGGCCGAGCCTGCGGTGCATTTATCCCGCGGAACGCGCTGCGGCCGCGCCGCCCTAAACCTTGCGCCACGTCCAATACCAGCCGCTGCAGCCGGCATGTTGGACTTCCCACGCTCGGGCTTATGTTTGCCCGCCAATTGGCTTCCAGTGTTTTTTCTATAGTCTTTCGGTTCACAGATCTTCGCCAAAGTCATGAGTGATTCGCGGATCATGCAATTCGATCCCCAGCCGTTTCCCTCATTACCGGACGTACGGCCTTCAATTCCGCCACTCTTTTTTCCAGGAACCAAACGCAACGCCGAAGGTTGGCCTTTGCAGCATCGCGCCATTTCTCGCTTGTCTCTTTGCATCGATAGAGGGGCACATCTTCCCCGGCAAACTTCTCAAGAATTGCAATCTGTTTCGCGAAAAAATCGTTCTCGGGCACAAAAGAGAATTCCAACCGTATCCTTGCCAAATCTTCAACAAATGTATCCCAAGGGGAGGCAAGCGAGCTCAGATCCAAATCGAGAAAGAGATCCACGTCACCGGCAAACCCAGCATAATACTGATCTTGCAGTGCCGGCTGCAAATGATTGGCAGACGCCATGATCATATCGTACACGGCGCCGGTATCGTGTGCGTTCAGCAAGCTGTATTCCCGGAACAGCTGGCAGCTTTCGCGCACGTTCTCGGAATCCCTGCGCGGGCTGCCGTCCTGATTTTGTGTCCTGTACACAGCGTCATGCCAGAAAATTGCCGTTGAAATGATGTCTTCGCGTGTGCAAAGGCCCGCAAAGGTGCTCAGCTTTTCGAGCATGCTCGCAACATGTGGCCAAGTGTGGTAAGCACGGTGGCTTTCGCTGTAGCCGGCATCGAGGACTTCCCATGCTCCCGGCTTATGTTTGCCCGCCAATGGCTTCCAGTGTTTTTCTATAGTCTTTCGGTTCACAGATCCTCGCCAACGTGATAAGTGATTCGCGGATCATGACCTTCGATCCCCGGCTGTTTCCCTCATTACCGGACGTAGCCTGCGCTGAACTGGCTTCTCGATAGGGTAGGTAAGATTGTGACACCCTAAGCACGCCAATTTGCTCAGCCGCAGGCGGAGCTCAGCTTCAAAACGGCCGATCAGGCCTCGGGCTCTAACTATTTAGCCAGGCATTGGTTGCCAGGAACTCTGTCATTTTTCGATCATCGAATAGGCGC
>CAYWHF010000452.1:0-2515 GCA_964457695.1 uncultured Methylocapsa sp. | reverse complement strand
TGTTTGTTTCTTGCCCCCCCAGGGAAATGTGGCATTGTCGTCAAAGGGTTTGGGGGTGAGGCCCGGGAAAACCCCGCCCCTTTTGAAGGGCGATGGTGATGAGGCGATCGAGGAATTCGTACATGCGCGTTTGGCGCAATGTAACCCTGGCTCCGATCTGCATATTCTCGCGCACCTTGAACGTCGATATCGCCTTTCGCGCGCGCGTGACGACAGCCTTCTGGCCTGCGATCAAACCAAGATCGGCCGCAGCGGCCGTGGCCTTCTTGGTATCGGCAACCGCTTCGCCGACACCCATATTGAGCACGATCTTTTCGATTCTTGGCACTTCGAAACGGTTCTTGTAGCCGAATTGCTCGCTGGGCCGGGACCGCACAACCTCGGCATAATATTTTTTGAGCCTGGGGGTGTAATCCGGAGGCGGCGCAAAGGCTGCCGCCGGGGCGGGCGGAGCTCCCTCTTCCCTGCCGCGGCCAGCGGGTGCCTTAGACGGCTTGCCCGTCTTGGCCGCCTCCTTCGCGGCACCCTTCTGAGCGTCCTTGGGTGCGCTCTTGACGCTATCCTTAGCGGCGGACTTACCCGGACCCTTTTGGCCGTCCTTGCTGGTTTTTGCCTCAGCCATCGATCAATTCCCCGGAACGCTTCGCAAACCGGACCTTTCGTCCGTCCGGCAAAATCTTAAATCCCACGCGCGTTGGCTTGTCGCTCTTGGGATCGGCAACCGCGAGATTGGACAAATGGATCGGAGCCTCCTTGGTGATGATGCCCCCTTCCTGCTTGGCGGATTGCCGGTGATGGCGCTGCACCGTATTGATCCCGCGCACGATGGCGCGCTGCTCGCTTGGCGCGACGCGAACCACTTCGCCTGCACGGCCCTTATCGCGCCCGGCAAGGACAATAACCCGGTCGCCTTTCTTGATTTTTGCCGCCATCACAGCACCTCTGGAGCAAGGGAGATAATCTTCATATGATTTCTTGCCCGGAGTTCGCGCGGAACCGGCCCGAAGATGCGGGTGCCAACCGGCTCCGACTGATTGTTGAGCAACACCGCCGCGTTGGAATCAAACCTTATGACGGAACCGTCAGCCCGCTTGACATCCTTCGCGGTGCGCACGACGACTGCCTTCATCACATCTCCCTTTTTGACACGTCCGCGCGGCGCTGCCTCCTTGATCGAGACGACAATGATGTCGCCGACCCCGGCGTATTTGCGCTTCGAGCCGCCGAGCACTTTGATGCATATCACGCGGCGCGCGCCAGAATTATCGGCGACGTCGAGGCTGGTCTGCATCTGAATCATCGTCTTGCACCTTTTTCCCGTCCAGGCTCCCGCTGCGTGCCTTGCAACTGTCCCACGGTCTGATCGAGGCGGTCACCTCGAATAACCTCAAAATTTTATTTGGCCGCCACGTTAATGACGGTCCAGCGCTTCAACTTCGAGATCGGTTTCGTCTCTTCGATCGACACCTGATCGCCGGCCTTATGCGCATTCGTTTCGTCATGCGCATGATATTTCTTTGAGCGGCGCACCGTCTTCTTGAGCAACGGATGCGTAAAACGGCGCTCGACCCTGACGACAATCGTCTTGTCTTCCTTGTCGCTTACCACGACACCGTGAAGAACTCGCCTTGGCATGATTACGACATCCTCTTCTTCAGCCTCATTCCTGATTCTATTTGGCGCCTTCCTGCCGCTTTTGCGCCGCGAGCGATCTTATCCTCGCGATATCGCGGCGCACGGTGCGTACCCTTGCGGTGTTTTCGAGTTGCCCCGTTGCCCGCTGAAAGCGCAGATTGAACTGCTCTTTCTTAAGGTTTAGGAACTCTTGCTCGAGCTGATCGCCTGACATCACCTTAAGATCCGACAAACGCTGTTTCTGTTTCACAGTTCCGGCCCCCTATTCGGCAATCCGCTGGACGAAACGTGTCTTTATCGGCAGTTTGGCCGCGGCCAGGCGGAGCGCCTCTTGGGCAAGCTCAACGCTCACCCCATCGAGCTCGAACATGATCCGACCGGGCGCAACCCGGCACACCCAAAGTTCCGGCGCGCCCTTGCCCTTGCCCATGCGCACCTCGGTCGGCTTTTTCGAGACCGGAACATCCGGAAAAATCCTGATCCATACGCGGCCCGCGCGCCGCATGTGACGGGTCAACGCGCGCCTCGCGGCCTCGATCTGGCGCGCGGAAATTCGCTCAGGCTCGAGCGCCTTCAGCCCAAACTGGCCATAATTCAGTTCGTAGCCTGCCTTTGCAGGACCGCGGATCCGGCCCTTAAAAGCTTTGCGAAATTTTGTTCTCTTCGGTTGCAACATGGCTTATGACTCGTACGCTCATTCCGGAGGTTCAGGCGGCATCGCGCTCCCGCCGCCGCCGCTCGCCGCCGCCAGCGTGATCCTGCTCGGCGAGCTTCTTGTCCTGCGCCATCGGATCATGTTCGAGGATTTCTCCCTTGCAAATCCATACCTTGATCCCGCAGGTGCCATAGGCCGTGTGCGCCGTCGCGGTGCCGTAATCGA
>CAYWHF010000451.1:0-2529 GCA_964457695.1 uncultured Methylocapsa sp. | reverse complement strand
GTGAATGTGGGTATGGAGGAGTTCGGAACCGTTGTGTAGGGCGCCAAGCGGCCGGCTTGGTGGCCGGGCAAGGGAATTTCGCAGGACGCACGGTTTTTGTTCGCAATCCCGCGCGGTTCACGCTGCGCCGCATAGGCGCAGTTGTACGATTTTGCCGTAGTCCAGTCTTCACGTAAATTTTGGTTCGATTGGTGTTCTGCCCCGGCCGAATTGGAACTGCCGGACGCGAGACGGGGCTTGCTCGATCCCGAAGCCATAATGAAGCCGCTTTTCTTAATCGTGATAGAGATAACCGAACTAACCAGGAGGATGCCGGCCCGCTCACTGAGCCGCGCTTCGGGATGAGGCTGCTGGTCCGGGCCGTGGACTCTATTAAGTTCTTTTCAGGTGATGCGTTTGCGTAATCTGCGTCCACCTTCGCGGGCCGTCGAGCCCAGATCTTGCTTCACGATACTCTTGGGCCCACTGATCGGCGTATCTCTATCTGTCGCGATGCCCGTGGACGGGGCAGCGGAGACGATGTCGGACGCGCTCGCCCGGGCCTATATGGGCAACCCGGACCTGAACCAGCAACGCGCCAGCGTTCGCGCCGTGGATGAAACTCTGCCCCAAGCTTCCGCGCCGTGGCGGCCGACGGCTACGGGAACCGGGCAATTTGGATACAACTATCTTGATTTCCGCTCGAGTGGAGGGGCCGCGTCGGCCGGGGGGGCTGCCCCCGTTTCCAGATCGGGGTCGGGTTTGCATATCAGGAGAGGGACGGATCCCGGAACATTGGGATTGACGGTCACACAGAATATTTTTAACGGCAACCGCACCTTAAACGGCGTGCGTCAGGCGGAATCCAATATTTTTGGCGCGCGAGAGACACTCCGCAATACGGAACAAAGCATCCTGTCCGGCGCTGCGACCGCCTATATGAATGTGCTCCGCGATACCGCCATCCTCGATCTTCGCAAAAACAATATCATTGTTCTTGAAGAGCAGCTGCGGCAGACCCGCGATCGATTCATCGTGGGCGAGGTGACCCGTACCGACGTCGCCCAGGCCGAATCGAGTCTCGCAACCGGACGGTCAGACTACTTTACGGCCGAGGCCAATCTAAAAACCAGCGTCGCCGACTTCCGCCGTGTGATCGGGATTGAGCCCAAGAGACTAGAACCGGCACGCACAATCGAAAGCCTGCTGCCGCACACACTCGGGGCAGCGGTGGAACTGGGGCTCGCGGAGCATCCTGCAGTTCAAGCGGCACTCCATGCCGTCGATGCCGCGGCCTTGCAAGTCAAGCTGGTCGAAGGACAACTCTATCCATCATTAAACGTCGTTGGCAGCGTCCAGCAAATTTATAACTCTCAGGGGTTCCCAGGAATACGCAATTTTGAAGGTGCGATCAACGCACAACTATCCGTGCCGATCTACCAAGGCGGCGCAGATTATGCGGGGGTGCGGCAGGCCAAGGAAACGCTCGGTCAGGCGCGGCTGCAGGCCGACCTTCAGCGCGATCTTGTCCGCGAGTCGGTGGTCTCGTCTTGGAGTCAGCTTGAATCGGCGCGCACCGTCATCCAATCATCCAAGGCCGCGGTCACGGCGGCCGAGATCGCGCTCGATGGCGTGAGGCAAGAGGCCGAAGTTGGCCAGCGCACGACATTCGATATTTTGCAGCAGCAGCAAATTTTGCTCAACGCTAGGGTCGGGCTGGTCATTGCGCAGCGCGACCGCGTCGTTGCCTCCTACGCGGTCATGGCCGCCGTTGGCCGCCTCTCGGCAGCAAACCTCAACCTCGCCGTCGCAGAATACGATCCAACGATCCACTTTGACCAGGTCAAAGACAAATGGTTTGGGCTGCGCACGCCGGACGGACGGTGAGGCGATCGTGGCCGTCATCTCGTTCCCACGCTTTGCCATTTAATAGTTAACGATTCGTATGAACGAAACGTGCTTTCTTGTGCGCCGTCTCCTTTCTTCGGATGCGGAGAAATATCAACAGTTGCGGATGGAGGGACTTCGCAGCCATCCAGAATGTTTCCGAGTTGCCCCAGAAGATGAGGCGGCATTACCACTTCAAACAATACAATCGAAGCTAAAATCAAACTTCGTCCTCGGGGCTTTCAGCAAGAAATACTGGTGGGAATCGCTGGACTTTCGATCTTTTCGGGCGCCAGGCTACAGCATAAAGCGCTGTTGTGGGGAATGTACGTGCGGCAAAAATGCCAAGGTCAGGGCCTCGCCGATCAACTCATAGAAGGGCTTATCAAGGAAGCTAAGCGGTTGAATGTGGAGCAACTGCAACTCACTGTTGTCGCACAAAATCCTCGCGCCTGGAGAACTTATCAAAGATGGGGATTTGAACTCTATGCGATTGAAGCAAAAGCGGTAAAGTTCAAGGAAACTTATTTGGATGAACAACTGCGAGTCCGCTGGCTCAAGTAAGACTACGTGAAGACACAATAGGTGTGCATCTGGAGACGGCGATGGCAGATGTTCGCGTCATCTGCGCCATAGGAAAACAAGGTCAGCTCGGGCTTAATT
>CAYWHF010000450.1:0-2537 GCA_964457695.1 uncultured Methylocapsa sp. | reverse complement strand
TTGTCTGCTGAAAAATTGGCGCAGGCGGGTATTCCCTGCCAGTGGCATTTTGCACCTGGGCTCGGTCACGGGATCGACAACCAAGGGCTCATGCATGGCGGCCTGTTTTTGGCGAGCTGCTTTGGCCTGCGCCTGAATTCTGGCGCAATGGTGCGGGGTTGAACGGCGCAGTCATACTGGCAAAATACCCCGCTCTTCGCGATGCGCCCTGCGACTGCGGGCGAGGCGCCAGCGGCTTCGGGCACGAGGACGGGGGACGCGCTCGGCACGGCAACGCCGCGGGCCGCAGTCCTCCGCGTGCCAACCGGCAGGTATAGAAGCTTGATTGCTTCGACGAGCAAAACCCCGCCCCACGGTAGCGAAAGAGCAGCGCCGATCGTTTCGGCCAGATCGGCGGCATGCAGCAGCGTGCGGTGCTGGAACGGCGGGATATAGACTGCTTCTGTCCAATACACGGGGGAAAACAAAGCGTTCCGCAAAAGTTCACCCAATTGAATGCGCGAATACGGCCGGCCGTGCCCAAAAGGCGTCCGGTCGAGCCGCGCCCAAAGGCCAGAACGGCTCGGCACGGCGACAATCACCCGGCCGCCGGGGGTCAGGATACGCCAGAGTTCCGCAAGCAACTCATGCGGATGCTCGGTTATTTCGAGCGCATGCACGGCGAGCGCCCGGTCGATGCAGGAATTTGGCAAAGGCATCGCGGCCGGCTCGACAAGGGCCGAAGAAGACGCGCCCGACAAGGGCCAATTCATGACACCTTGTTCGGCTGGCATGAAGGCCAGCACGCGCACCGCTTCCTCGCGGAAAACGTCGAGATAGGGCGTCGCGTAGCCGACACCCAGGATCGAATATCCGGTGCAGTTGGAAAATCGCTCGCGCACGATCTTGTGAACAGCGCGCCGCGCGACCTCTCCGAGCGACGAGCTGTAAAAAGAGCGAAGGTCGGTGACGTCGATGGGCATGATCCATATTACCGCGGACGGCCGCTGGCGTCATTCGGGAACGGTATGCGGATTCCGCAAAAAGGTGCTATTTGCCCGAATCAATCTATCGCCCATTGCAGAGCTCGTGGCACCGCAAACTGTCTTTCACGCACCGGCCCCGTCGACGGCGTATTCGCAGTCGTCAACGAGGCGAAAGGGAACGCGTAGTATGGCCGCCCATATTCACCAGTTCCTGTGCATGACGGATAATTTTGGCGTCCTCATTCACGATCCCGCGACGCGTGCGACGGCCGCTATCGACGCGCCGGAGACCGCGCCAATTCTGGCTGCGCTAGAGACACGACAATGGGCCCTGACCGACGTCTTGGTCACGCATCACCATTTCGATCATGTCCAAGGGCTCGCGGGTCTCAAGGCGAAGTTTCCGCGCGCCCGTGTCATTGGCCCGGCAAAGGAGGCTGCCAAGATCGGCGGCTTGGACATTGCCGCCAGCGATGGCGACCGCATTGCCGTCGGGGCACTCGAAGCCAGAGTGATCGAGGTTCCGGGCCACACCTCGGGCCATATTGCCTATTGGTTTGCGGCGGAAGAGGTGCTTTTTGCCGGTGACGCTTTATTTGCATTAGGGTGCGGCCGCAGCTTTGAGGAGCCCGCGGAAGTTCTCTACCATTCGCTGCTGAAGCTCGCCGCTCTTCCGGGATCAACCCGAGTCTATTGCGGCCATGAGTATACGGCTGCGAACGCCCGCTTTGCCTTGAGCGTCGATCCCTCCAACGAAAACTTGAAGGAGCGCGCCCGTAAAATTGCGCTTCAGCGCGAAGCGGGCGAGTTCACCCTTCCGACCACAATTGCGGTCGAACTTGCGAGCAATCCATTTTTGCGCGCCAGTGCGCCGGAAATTCAGGACGCGCTTGGCATGAAGGGTGCCGGCCCTGCCGCGGTCTTCGTTGAGCTGCGCAAGCGCAAGAACCGGTACTGAGACAGCGGCCCGGTTTCGACAGCCACCAGCGAGGGCTGCCGCTCCGCTTGTTCATGGTCACGGCGGCGATAGGCAACTTTGTTCCTCTGTCGTCTCAAAAATACTGAGGACATTCATCTGTGAAATGAACCACGACAAATTGATTACAAAAGTTCGCAAATTTTGCCAGGATAACGGCAGGATTGCGGATTAAATTCGAGAGATTTGCGCTTGATTTGATTGATTATCCGAACTTGCTTGACATTGGCCAGCCCCTATGTACCTAAGATTATGTCATCTCGACTAGTGGATAGCGTCCGCTAATGTCGGCTCGCGTGTAGTAACCTGGTGCTCAGGATTACGGCCGTAACAGTGTGTGCCAGCTTCTATGCCTATAGCGATGGGAGAACGACGCGCATCCGGAGCGATAGGATGAGGGACGGCTAACTGTGGATGGCCGCCCAGGCTGCGACGAGCTTTTACAGACTCTTTCGAACCAAGAACCAGGAGATGAGGGCGATGACCAAGACTACGATCGTGAGCTACATAGCCATCGTAGTCGCAATCATCACGTTCATCAAGCGAACGGGCCCAGAAAGTTTAGCTTAATCATTATTCTTGGGGTCCAGGTGGTT
>CAYWHF010000449.1:0-2545 GCA_964457695.1 uncultured Methylocapsa sp. | reverse complement strand
AGCGCAAATATCTCGCCACGGCGAATGTCGAGATTGATGAGGTTTAGAGCGAACAGCCCGGACGCATAGGTCTTCGACAGATCAGACACGGAAATGATTGGCTGCATGAGGATTGGATGAATCTCAAAATGACTTGCTTTGACGTACATTGCCCGATGCAATCGCACCTTGCCTTGCATCTCTTGGCGGCGAGTGTGGCGAACGGAGTGGTGTTGTCAAGGCCGCGCGCCATAGAGTGGCCGAAGGACGCCGGCCGCGCAAGCACGGCTGCGGTAACGGCCGGCGCGAATGATTCCTCCAAATCTCCAGCGCTTGCGCGGGGAGGAGCGATCGCATAAGCGAAGCGTTTGGCACAAAATACAGGTGTATAAATGGCGGAGGATCAGCTCCATAGCAACATTGTCTCGCATCATGACAAGGTTTTGATCGTCGATTTCGGCTCGCAAGTCACGCAGCTCATCGCGCGCCGGGTTCGCGAGGCAAAAGTCTATTGCGAGATCGCGCCCGTACAAAACGCGGAAAATGCGTTTGCGGAACTTAAGCCCAAGGCCGTCATTCTGTCGGGCGGGCCTGCTTCCGTGCATGATGCGGGCGCGCCGCGCGTGCCGGAGCCAATTTTTGCAGCGCGGGTTCCGATCCTTGGCATCTGCTATGGCCAGCAAGTGTTGGCCGCGCAATTGGGCGGAAAAGTCGTAGCCGGGCATAAGCGCGAATTCGGCCGCGCCGAAGTCGAGGTGGTGCAACAAAGCGCTCTTTTTGAAGGGGTCTGGGAACAGGGCAAATCATACCCTGTGTGGATGAGCCACGGCGATGCGGTCACCAAAATGCCTGCGGGCTTTTCGCGGATCGCCGCCTCACAAAACGCGCCGCTGGCGGCGATCGCGGACAAAGCGCGCGGGCTTTATGGCGTCCAGTTTCATCTTGAGGTCGCGCATACGCCGGACGGCGCAAGGCTCATTGCGAATTTTTTGCGTAAGATCGCGGGGCTTCGCGCCGATTGGACCATGCGCTCATTCCGGGCGGAAGCGATTGGAGCAATTCGTGCCGCCGCCGGCAGCGGCCGGGTTTTATGCGGCCTTTCGGGGGGCGTCGATTCGGCGGTTGCCGCTGTCTTGATCTTTGAGGCGATCGGCAGCAGGTTGACTTGCGTTTTTGTCGATCACGGGCTGTTGCGCGAAGGCGAGGCCGAAGAGGTCGTGCGGCTCTTTCGCGGCCATTACAATATTCCGCTCGTCCATGTCGAAGCGGGAAAATTGTTTTTGGACGCGCTTGCCGGGATCAGGGAACCAGAAGAGAAGCGCAAGATTATTGGCCGCCTGTTTGTCGAGACTTTTGAGCGCGAGGCCAAAAATATTGCCGCCGATGGCGGCGGCGCGCCGGAATTTTTAGCCCAAGGGACGCTTTATCCCGACGTGATCGAGAGCGTCTCCGCGAGCGGCGGGCCGTCGGTCACGATCAAATCTCATCACAATGTCGGCGGCTTGCCCGAGCGCATGAATATGAAGCTGATCGAGCCGCTGCGCGAGTTGTTTAAAGACGAGGTGCGCGCGCTCGGCCGCGAATTGAGGCTGCCGCAAGATTTCGTCAACCGGCATCCGTTTCCGGGGCCTGGGCTTGCCGTCCGCTGTCCGGGGGAGGTGACGGCGGAAAAGCTTGCGATTTTGCGAAAGGCGGACGCCATTTATCTCGACGAGATCAGGAAAAGCGGCCTTTACGACGAGATCTGGCAGGCTTTTGCGGTGCTTTTGCCGGTGCGCAGTGTCGGCGTTATGGGCGATGGCCGGACTTATGATTTCGTCTGCGCGCTTCGCGCGGTGACCTCGACGGACGGCATGACCGCGGATTTTTATCCCTTCGACTTTGCGGTCCTTGGCCGCGCGGCGACGCGGATCATCAACGAAGTTAAGGGCATCAACCGGGTCGTCTACGACGTGACGAGCAAGCCGCCAGGGACCATTGAGTGGGAGTGAGGGGTGTGGGATACCCCGGAGGGCTCTGGAGGGAAATAGCGTAGGAAAAATAGAGGGTTATCGGCTGCTCCGTTGATGATCGCCATCCCATTGTCAATGGAACCGTGATTTCGCCAAGCCACTGATTTTCAACTGTTTGACTGACGATCAGCCCATGGAAGCCGATCTATTTGGCGGTGCTTCCGACGGTATTTCCCGGAGTCCCTCGTCGGTTTTGAGAAAAGACCGTCAGATGAAGACCGCATGTGTGACGGTCTTTTTTCGAAGCGCTTCGCTGCCGCTGCGCCCCAGCCCTATACCCAGGGCACGCGGTTGGCCTCGAACTCGGCAATGATGCTGGCGGAGATTTTATCGTAGAGGCTCGTCCGGCTAGCTCTTGCGGACATGATGGACTTTTGGAGGCTCCTGGCCGACAATGCAACGCGTTCGCAGACAGGATCGATCCTGACGTACTTGCCGCGCACACGCCAATGGCGAGTCTATCCGTCGGGTTATCGCTGGGAAGACAAGCGTTCGGAGCTTCAACATGCCGGATAAACCAACCATCGTCTTTGCACATGGCCTTTGGGCCGATG
>CAYWHF010000448.1:0-2550 GCA_964457695.1 uncultured Methylocapsa sp. | reverse complement strand
ATTATCGCGGTCCGCATTCTTCGGGCCACGCCTATTTCGACCTGAAGGACCAATCCGCGCGCATTGGCGCGGTGATCTGGAAAGGCGTTTTTGCCCGGTTGAAGACAAGGCCCCAAGAGGGTCTGGAGGTGATCGCCATCGGCAAGGTCACGACCTATCCGGCGAATTCCAAATATCAGCTGGTTATTGACGCCCTCGAGCCCGCGGGCATCGGGGCGCTCATGGCGCTTCTCGAGGAGCGGCGGCGGCTCCTCGCGGCGGAAGGACTGTTTGATGAATCGCGGAAGCGCCAGCTCCCATTTCTGCCCTCTTGTATCGGGGTCGTAACCTCGCCGACAGGCGCCGTCATCCGCGACATTTTGCACCGTATAGCGGAGCGGTTTCCGCGCCATGTCCTTGTGTGGCCCGTGCGCGTCCAGGGGGACACTTCTGCGGGCGAGATCGCCGCCGCGATCGACGGTTTTAATACGCTGCCGGAGCATGGCGCTTTGCGCCGCCCGGAGGTGATTCTTGTGGCCCGCGGCGGCGGTTCGCTCGAAGATCTTTGGAGCTTTAACGAAGAAGTCGTGGTCCGCGCGGCGGCGCGAAGCCGCGTGCCGCTGATCTCGGCGGTCGGACACGAAACGGATTGGACCTTGATCGATCACGCCGCCGATTTGCGGGCGCCGACTCCGACGGCGGCGGCGGAAAAGGCCGTGCCGGTTCGCGGCGACCTGGCTGATACGCTTACCGGCCTCGCCCGGCGGCATATTGGCGCAGCGCGGCGTTTCCTCGACGCGCGCAAAAGCCAATTGCGGGCGGTCGCGCGGGCCTTGCCGCAGGCTGATCGCATGTTTGCGCTTCGACGGCAGCGGCTTGATGGCCTTGAGATCCGGCTCTTTGCGGTGCGTTCAAGGGCCTGCGAACGTTTGAGTCTTGGGCTTGCCCGCCTCGCCCACAGGCTCGCGCAGCAATCCCCGCACGCAAGGCTCGCGCAGAAAAAGGAACGGCTCAGGGGACTTGCGCTAAGGCTTGCCCATGCGCGCGCCGCGCGAGTCCGGCTCGAAACCGCGCGATTGGCGGCCGCTCGCGTGCGGTTTGACAGCTTAGTTCAGCGTATGAAGAAGAGCATGGAATCGGGCCTTGTTACCCGCCAGCACCGCGTCAACGCCACAAGCAAATTGCTCGGCAGTCTTGATTACCACCAGGTTCTGGCGCGCGGTTTTGCGCTGGTTCGTGACGAAAATGATAAATTGCTGCGCAGCGCGGCTGAGGTTGCCGATAAGGCGCGTCTCGACATCGAATTTGCGGACGGCCATAGGGCGGTGGTGGCTGCAGCGAGAAACAATCGTTCGCCCGCGAAGCGCAGCTCGGGTCGCGTCCGCAGGAAGCAAGATCAAGGTTCGCTGTTTTGACGAGACCGTAGCCAGCGAATAAGACCCTCCCGCAAACAATGGAGCCGGCGCCGCAGACCTGATGGCCGACGTGAGCTTTGCATTAAGGCAGGAATCCAAAATTCGGGCCGATTCAGGAAGGGATATGTTCGCGGCAGGATGTGCTGCGCTTGCCTGGCGCCCCGAACGCAACGGGGGGTTCGCGTTTCTGCCATAAAAAACTTGAATGAAAGCGATCTTCCGTATTTTACCCAAGGCCGCCACTATCCGGCGGGAGAAGGCTTTCGGTACATAAGCCTCCTTCGCGGCGCCAGAGAACGCCGTTTGGAGGCCCGCTGCCAGCGAGCTGAATTCAATCCTTCCGACGCGTTCGCCGCTGAGAAACTTGTCAAGACCAGGCGCCATGCAAATTGGTACCCCCGGCACGGAGAGAAGCGCATACCATGGTGAAGCCAGTCCGCATTGCGCTTGATGCCATGGGAGGCGACCATGGTCCGGAAGTTATCGTTCCGGGCGCTGCCCGCGCGCTGCGGCGCTATGGCGACATCGAGTTTGTGTTTTTTGGCGATGCCGCACGAATCCGCCCGTTTCTCGATCTGGAGCCCGGGCTTTCCGCTGTCTCGAACGTACTTCATACCGATGTCTCGGTCCGGATGGATGCAAAGCCGAGCGCGGCGCTGCGCGCCGGGCGGCGGACATCGTCGATGTGGCTCGCCATCGAGTCTTTGAAAAAAAACGAGGCCGATGTCGCGGTTTCGGCTGGCAATACGGGCGCATTGATGGCAGTGGCGAAGACATGTCTGCATATGATGCCATTGATTGGCCGGCCGGCGATTGCCGCCGTATGGCCGACGCTTCGCGGGGAATCCATTGTTCTCGATCTCGGGGCAACGATCGGCGGCGATGCACAGCACCTTGTCGAACTTGCCATCATGGGCTGCGAGATGGCCCGAATCGTTCTTTCAATCGAAAAGCCAACGGTGGGTTTGCTGAATATCGGCGTCGAGGAAGTTAAGGGCAACGAAGCGGTCAAGCTCGCGTCCCGGCTGCTGCGCGAAAATCGTCTCGCCAATTTCGGCTATCACGGCTTCGTCGAAGGGGACGACATCGGCAAGGGAACGGTCGATGTTGTCGTTACCGAAGGTTTCGCGGGCAATATCGCCTTGAAGGCGTCGGA
>CAYWHF010000447.1:0-2557 GCA_964457695.1 uncultured Methylocapsa sp. | reverse complement strand
CGCGCGGCGCATTTGCGGTTGCAAATTCTTCGCGCCCAAATCAAAAGCAGAGGGCTTAGCCGCCGCCCCGCGCGCGCACTGACGGTTGCGCGGGTGGCGCGTCGGCGGCTGTGCCGGTAAAGTAAACGGCAGGCTTTTAGGCGAGCGCATGAAGCCGCAAGTGATCTGCCTCAGCATGATCGTCAAGGACGAGGCGGCGGTGATCCGCCGCTGCCTCGATTCCGTGCACCCGCTCATCGACTATTGGGTCATCGTCGACACGGGCTCGACCGATCGGACGCAAGACATCGTCAGCGAGCATCTCAAAGACCTGCCAGGAGAACTGCATGAACGGCCGTGGCGCAATTTTGGGCATAACCGGTCCGAGGCCTTAGCGCTGGCTCGCCCGCATGGGGATTATACGCTGATCATCGACGCCGACGACGTGCTGGAATTTGGCGAAGGATTTCAGATGCCGGAATTGACCGCCGATGGCTACATGCTGGATATCTTTTTTGACACCATCCGCTATCAGCGGACCCAGCTCGTGCGCAACGCGTTGCCGTGGCGCTACAAAGGGGTTCTGCACGAATTTCTGACTTGCGAGGATTCGCGGCCGCCCGGCCATTTGCCTATCGTGATGCGGATCAACCCCGACGGAGCAAGGCGGCAGGATCCCGACCGCTATCGCAAGGACGCTGCGATCCTGGCTAGCGCGCTTGAAACAGAAACCGACCCGTTCCTCGCCGCCCGCTACACTTTCTACCTCGCTCAAAGCTATCGCGACTGCGGCGATAAGGAGAAGGCGGTCGAGGTCTATCTGCGCCGCGCCGGGCTCGGACATTGGATTGAGGAGGTCTTTTGTAGCCTCTTAACAGCGGCGCGGCTCAAGGAAGAGCTGGGTCACAATCGCGAAGACGTTTTGGCGCTCTATATGCGCGCAGCGGACGTTGCGCAAGGCCGCGCCGAGGCGCTTTATGGCGCGAGCCGCGTGTGCCGGAATGCGGGGCGATATCAAGAGGGCTATGCGTTCGCTAAGCGCGGGCTTGCTCTCTCCGCCCCGCGGGACGGTCTTTTTGTCGAGCCGTGGATTTACGACTATGGCCTGCTCGATGAGTTCGCCGTCAACGCCTATTGGGCAGGCAAATATGATGAGTCGCACCAAGCCTGTCTGCGCCTGCTCGGCGAAGGCAAATTGCCGCCGGAACAGGCTTCGCGGGTTGCTGGCAATGCGCGTTTTGCTGCGCAGAGACTGCCGCAATTCCACGCCTGGAGCGCCTCGGTTTGCAAATCGCAACCCCAACCGGGGACCCGAAGATGACCGATGAGATGATGAACCTGTGCGCGCTCGTGGAAAAGGGCCCGTCGGTAATAAGCCACGACTTGCTGCGTCCTGTCGCGGCAGCAAGCCGTTCAAGCTCACTATCGATATCGGCATCGATCCTAGCGGCAATGGTGTTGGGCTTTGCCATCGGGACCTCGCTTGCCGTCAACAATGTTTACAT
The DNA here is from genome assembly GCA_964457695.1 of uncultured Methylocapsa sp. GTDB lineage: Bacteria > Pseudomonadota > Alphaproteobacteria > Rhizobiales > Beijerinckiaceae > Methylocapsa. The sequence goes on along the minus strand of CAYWHF010000447.1, from coordinate 1,073 downwards.
AAAAACCACGCGGTAGCCACGAACTGGGAGGTTATACCAGCCGCCGTAAACATTGACTCGTCATCGCGAGGAGCGCAGCGACGAAGCGATCCAGGAAGCGCGCTGTGACCCCTGGATGGCGTCGCTTCGCTCGCCATGACGGCCAATCCCAACAGGTCATGATTTATGGCGGTTGGTATTAGTAGCTGCCGCGCATCACCTTGGCCGGTGGCTTCCGAAATAGGACGCGACAGCCACCATCTCCTCGTCCGTCATTTTCGTCAGTCAAAATTATTCCGCCGCCTGCTTGTGTTTAGCCAAAGGCCGCCGTTCGAAAAATTTGCGCAAATAATGCCCAGTGTGGCTCTTTTTTTCCCGCATGATAGCTTCGGGCGGGCCTGCGGCGACGATCTCGCCGCCACCATCGCCGCCTTCGGGACCAAGATCGATGATCCAATCCGCCGTCTTCACAACCTCAAGATTATGCTCGATCACAATGACCGTATTGCCCTGGTCGGCGAGTTCGTTCAGCACATTTAGGAGCTTGGCGACGTCGTGGAAATGCAGTCCGGTCGTGGGCTCGTCGAGAATGTAGAGCGTGCGGCCCGTCGCGCGCTTAGAAAGTTCCTTGGCGAGCTTCACCCTCTGCGCCTCGCCGCCCGAAAGCGTGTTGGCCTGCTGGCCGGTTTTGATATAGCCAAGACCGACGCGTGCGAGCGTTTCCAATTTGTCGCGGATCGAAGGCACGGCTTTGAACAATGCGGCGGCTTCTTCGACCGTCATGTCGAGCACATCGGCGATGGAATGGCCGCGATATTTTACCTCCAACGTTTCGCGGTCGTAGCGCTTGCCCTTACAGACGTCGCAAGTGACATAGACATCGGGCAAAAAATGCATTTCGATCTTGATGACTCCGTCGCCCTGGCAGGCCTCGCAGCGCCCGCCTTTGACGTTGAAGGAGAAGCGGCCCGGCTGATAGCCGCGCGCCTTGGCCTCGGGCAGGCCCGCAAACCATTCCCGGATCGGCGTGAAGGCGCCCGTATAGGTCGCCGGGTTTGAACGCGGCGTGCGGCCGATCGGCGACTGGTCGATGT
>CAYWHF010000446.1:0-2573 GCA_964457695.1 uncultured Methylocapsa sp. | reverse complement strand
GGAGAAGACCGATGACTAAGGTTGGCCGGAACGATGCGAAAAACACGCTGTATTGGTCGTTCTGCGGCAAGAGTCAGCATGAGGTCCGCAAGCTCATTGCCGGTCCAACCGTTTTCATCTGCGACGAATGTGTCGAACTTTGCATGGATATTATCCGCGAAGAGAACAAATCTTCGCTCGTTAAAAGCCGCGACGGGGTGCCGACCCCCAAAGAAATTTGCAAAGTTCTGGATGACTACGTTATTGGTCAGTCGCAGGCCAAGCGGGTGTTGTCGGTCGCCGTTCACAATCACTTCAAGCGCCTCAATCATGCGGCCAAGCACAATGATGTTGAGCTTGCTAAATCGAACATATTGCTGATCGGCCCTACCGGTTCCGGCAAGACCTTGTTGGCACAGACACTCGCACGAATACTCGATGTGCCTTTCACTATGGCCGACGCCACGACGCTCACCGAGGCCGGCTATGTCGGCGAGGATGTCGAAAACATCATTTTGAAGCTGCTTCAAGCATCGGACTATAATGTTGAGCGGGCGCAACGCGGGATAGTCTATATCGACGAGATAGACAAGATTTCCCGCAAATCCGACAATCCGTCGATTACCCGCGACGTGTCCGGCGAGGGCGTTCAGCAGGCGCTTCTCAAAATCATGGAGGGCACTATCGCGTCGGTACCGCCGCAAGGTGGCCGCAAACACCCTCAGCAGGAGTTTTTGCAGGTTGACACGACGAATATTTTGTTCGTTTGCGGCGGCGCCTTTGCTGGCCTCGAAAAAATCATCACCGCGCGCGGAAGAAGCACGTCGATCGGGTTTGGCGCCACGGTCCAATCCCCGGATGACCGCAGGACTGGTGAAATCCTGCGCAAAGTGGAACCGGAGGATCTACTGAAATTTGGTTTGATCCCGGAATTTGTCGGCAGGTTGCCTGTCATTGCAACGCTCGACGATCTTGATGAAGACGCGTTGAAGAAAATCCTGACCGAGCCGAAGAATGCTTTGGTCAAGCAATATCAGCGATTATTCGAAATGGAAAATACCGAGCTCACCTTTCAGGAAGAGGCATTGAAAGTTGTCGCCAAGAAGGCTATCGAACGGCGGACCGGCGCGCGCGGGTTGCGCTCCATTATGGAAGGGATTTTGCTCGATACGATGTTTGAACTGCCGGGCCTCGACAGCGTCGAGCAGGTTGTCATCGGCCCCGATGCGGTGGAAGGTAAATCCCGGCCCCTCTATATTTATTCTGAACGCAGCGAAAAAAGCGGCACAAGCGCTTGAGCCACACATGCAAATGCCGGCAGACAAGCGGAGCGGCTTCTTGAAACGAGGCCGCCGCACCGCCATTTCTAAGCCGGCGAAGGACATCCATCGCGAGAGGATAGCGAAATGACTGAAAAGCGCGAGCCCGCCCGCCCCGGAACGACCGAGACTTATCCGGTCTTGCCGCTCCGGGACATCGTGGTTTTTCCCCATATGATCGTACCGCTCTTCGTCGGCCGGGAAAAATCGATCCGGGCTCTCGAAGAGGTCATGAAGACCGACAAGCTCATCCTCCTTGCAACGCAGATAACGGCCACCGACGATGATCCTGCGCCCGATGCCATATTTGCGACCGGCACGCTCGCATCGGTTCTCCAGCTCCTGAAACTCCCCGACGGCACGGTGAAAGTGCTCGTCGAAGGGCAAGTCCGCGCCAAGGTGAGAGGTTATGCGCGCACCGAGGAGTTTTATGAAGCGCGCGCCGAGATCGTTGGCGACGAGCCTTTCGACCAGGTCGAGGTGGAGGCCCTTGCAAGGTCCGCCGTTGCCGAGTTCGAGGGATACGTCAAGCTCAACAAGAAGATCTCGCCCGAGGTTGTCGCCGCGGTTATGCAGATCGAGGATTATTCCAAGCTTGCCGACACGATTGCGTCCCATCTTTCGGTCAAGATAGCAGACAAGCAAGCCGTGCTTGAGACCGTATCCATCACCAAGCGACTCGAAAAATGCCTGGCACTCATGGAGAGCGAGATCTCTGTTCTGCAGGTGGAGAAGCGCATTCGCAGCCGGGTCAAGCGGCAAATGGAGAAGACCCAGCGCGAATACTATTTAAATGAGCAAATGAAAGCCATTCAAAAAGAGCTTGGCGACGAAGACGGCAAGGACGACCTGACGGAGATCGAAGACCGTATCAAGACGACGAAACTCTCAAAGGAGGCCAGCGACAAGGCGACTGCCGAGTTGCGGAAATTGCGCCAGATGTCGCCGATGTCTGCCGAGGCAACGGTCGTGCGCAATTATCTTGATTGGCTGTTGTCGATTCCTTGGAACAAGCGCTCCAAGATCAAGAAGGATTTGGGGGTTGCCGAGACTGTCCTCGACAGCGACCATTTCGGGCTTGAAAAAGTCAAGGAGCGCATCGTCGAATATCTTGCGGTGCAAAGCCGTGCGAACAAACTGACCGGGCCTATCCTGTGCCTGGTCGGCCCGCCCGGCGTCGGCAAGACTTCGCTTGGCAAGTCGATTGCCAGGGCGACCGGCCGCGAGTTCGTGCGCATGTCGCTCGGCGGCGTGCGCGACGAGGCCGAGATCCGC
>CAYWHF010000445.1:0-2586 GCA_964457695.1 uncultured Methylocapsa sp. | reverse complement strand
TTCCCCGTACAAGGGCCCGCCCAATTTCAATTTTGCCAGTGGGTACAATCGCACGGACTCGCTCGATTCCCGCTATTGGGGCTGCGTTCCTCGCGAAAACATCATTGGCACGCCCGTGATCATTTATATGTCGCTCGCCGCGCCAAAAAGCGCATGGCAGCCGGGAAATTTCGGCGCGCGTTTTACTGCTTATTTAAACGGAATCTTTCATCCCAGTACGATTCGTTGGAGGCGCCTGTTCCTTATCTTCTGACGCAACCTTGAGCTGGCCTCCCCTCTCGCCCGGCCCATGCCTGCTGTGTCAAAATTCTTGTCCCGGGAAATGGGTCACACGCCATGAAATATGCCGACGCAGGAGTCAACATCGCCGTAGCGGATGAAGCCAAGCAGCGCATCCGCCATCTCGCTACGCGCACCTTCACCAACGGAGTTCTCGGCGGCATCGGAAGTTTCGGCGCGCTTTTTGCACTCGATACGAAGAAATTCAAAGAGCCGATTCTCGTTTCCAGCGCCGATGGCGTCGGCACGAAACTCAAAATCGCCATGGCTATGGACGTTCATTCCACCGTTGGCGGTGACCTCGTCAATCATTGCGTGAACGACATTCTCGTCCAGGGTGCCGAGCCGCTTTTCTTTCTCGACTACCTCGCGCTCGGAAAAATGGACCCGCATATCGTCGAGCAGCTTGTGGACGGCATGAGCCGCGCCTGCCGGAAAGCTGGCTGCGCGCTCATCGGCGGGGAGACCGCGGAAATGCCCGGCTTCTATCCTCCCGGCGAATACGATCTTGCGGGGTTTATTGTCGGCGCTGTTGAACGCAAGAGAATCATCACTGGAAAAACCGTCAAGCCAGGCGACACGCTCCTCGCGCTTCCTTCCGCGGGCCTTCACACCAACGGCTATTCCCTCGCGCGCAAACTGGTTTTTGAAGTTGCGAAGCTCAAACCGGAAACCTATGTCGCCGAAGTCGGCAATAAAATCGGCCCTGAACTTTTAAGGCCTCATCTTTGCTATGCACCGGCGCTGAAAAATATTCTCGCCAAAGGTTGGGTCTCCGCTCTCGCGCACATCACTGGCGGCGGCATTCCGGGGAATCTTCCGCGTGTACTTCCCGCCGGAGTCAAGGCCGTCGTGGATCTCGCCTCTTGGTCCGTTCTGCCGATTTTCAGATACCTCGCCAAAGTCGGAAAAATGGATACCGATGGCCTTCTCGAATCCTTCAATCTCGGCGTCGGCATGATTCTCGTCGTCCCGCCCGCTCATATCGCCAAGGTCGAGGCCGATTTAAAACGCCGCCGCGAAAAATTCTTCAACATCGGCCGCATCGAACGCGGCGACACGGCCAAAGCCCGCGTCGTCTACTCCGGTGCCCTCAATTTGTCGTAACGCAATGTAGGAGCCGCTTTCCGAAGCGGCCTCTTTGACTGTAGTGGCCGGTCTTCAGACCGGTTCTTTTTCTCTCATTTGTGGCATCGGCTTTCCAAACGGCAGGACTCGCTACTCGAATGACGCGCAAATGTAGAGGCCTTTCCGAGGCGGGCCCGCCTCCAATAGAAAAAGGGGCGCTTCGCGGCGCCCCTTTTCCATTTTCCAATTTCGATTTTCTAGTTCTGACTCTTCTACCGCACCACGTCCTTAAAAACATCCACAATCACATTGGTATGCCGGTTGAGCACCACGATGTGCGCCCCAATCACCGCGCGGTGGTAATCCGCCGGCAATGGCGGCAACTGCCGCTCCAACTCTACCGGGCACGGCTCCAGCTTCTTCTGCAATCCCGGTGGCAAAGTTCCATTCCGCTCGAGCTGCTTCTCCAATCCTGGCGGCAAATTGCCGCCGCGCTTTGCCAATCCCGGAGGCAATCCCTGGGTGTGGTTCGAATAATAGGTAGAGATCACTTCGCGGTCATGCACGCCGAAACCATATTTCACATATCCGCCCTGATTCTCTCCCTGGTCATTTTGATTCTTGTTGTGGCCTTTCCCTTTGCCGTTTCCGTGACTATTTCCTTGGGCTGCGGCGATTCCGCCGGCCAAAGTGCAGGCCAGAAACCCTGCAAAAATCATGCTTGCGATTCGATTCCTCATCTCTTTCCCTCCTGAAAGCTAGGGGTGCGCTGGGCAGGTCTATTTAGTTTAACCCCGCCCGAAGCAAATCTACTCAGCACAAGCAAGCCCCGTTCTAGACTTGCAATCCCTAAGCTATTGAAAACAAGCCATTTTAAGTTGCGTACTAGTGCTCTACTTGACTTCCTCTTCGCACCCGCGCAGTGTCATCCGCGTCTGCACTATGTAACCCCTTGGACAAGGCAAGCCTGCTCCTTGCCAGGCCAGAAAGAACGGCGCCCAGCGCCCCGGAGGTGTGTGTATGTCGCTCCTGAATTTGCTTCTTAGTCTCTTTTATGCCTATCCGCTGCTAGCCCTGCTGTTGGTGCTGGCAGCGGTTATCGTGGTCACGTCGCTGCATAAGATCGGACCGACGGAAGTCGGCCTGGTCACAAAGCGCTTTTCCTTCACCAAACTGACCAAGGACAATCCCGTGGCCTTCCATGGCGAAGCCGGTTATCAGGCAGACCTGCTCATGCCG
>CAYWHF010000444.1:0-2588 GCA_964457695.1 uncultured Methylocapsa sp. | reverse complement strand
GCATCTTGTCGATCTTTTGCTCAGTAACGCGCTGCTGGCGCATGTGCTTCTCCTCGAAACTGATCCTTGGCTCCCGTTTCGTAAGCACTTCACTCATGTTTCCGGCCTCCCTGTTACGCTGAATGGCGGATCGCTTGGGGCGTCGCGCGATTCAGGATCCAAAATCAGCTACTCATCAATTCAGGCGCAGATCTTGACCCTGCCAAGCCCGGGGCAGAAAACCACCGCCAGATTGGTTATCAAACCAAGCATTGCAGCGGCCCAGCTTGCCGTTTGTTATTAAGGTTTCATTAAGAAAGCAAAAATGTGGCTGAGCGAATCTCGCCTTCCGGGAGGGACCTCTGGGTAAATCCAATTTGACCGCTCGCAGGGGAACGACAAAACATTTAGAGACGTAACAGTTGATCGCTCCGGCCGAAGGGCGCGGCGTGTTGTGTCGTAAGACCGATAGGCACTCGCAAAATGCGCGAGAATTGTTCGAGCGTTCGCCCGATAGAAACTACCCAAAACAAAATCGAAAAATCGGCGAGACCGAGTATGCCATAGCAATGATGGCTAAACGATAAAGACTACGAGAATTCGCTTGGCCCCTTACCTTAGAAAGCTGGAGTGAAATACTCGATGCAGGCTATTTCAAATCGTATCAAAGCAGCCGCGTACTGCAACGAACGGGTCCATCAATTTTATTTTTTGTCGCGTTGTGCAAAACGCCGCGCCGAACCCGGCATTTGCGACTTCACTTTTGGGAACCCACACGAAATGCCCCTGCCGGACCTTGTAGAGGCCATCCGGCGCCACGCGATCCCTCTCAACAAGGAATGGTTCGCATACAAGACAAGTGAAGCGGAGCCGCAGGCATTTGTGGCCGAGCGCTTGGGCCGGGAACTCTCGCTTTCCTTCGAGCCGCAAGACATTGCGCTCACCAATGGGGCCTTCGCTGCAATCTCTGTAGCATTCCGCCTTCTGCTTGATGTTGGAGAAGAGGCGATCTTCTCAACGCCTGCATGGTTTAGCTACGAACCGATGCTGCTAACAGCGGACGCGGCGCCACGAAAGGTGCCCTTGCGGGCCGAAAGCTTCGATCTTGATTTAGAGGCCATTGATGCGGCTATCACGCCACGGACGCGGCTCGTCATCGTCAACACGCCTCACAATCCAACAGGACGCATTTACGGCTATGAAACGCTGGTTGCTCTTGCCGATATGCTGGACCGCGCTTCCGGGCGGATTGGACGGCGCATCTTCTTGCTCTCCGACGAGCCTTACCGCCGCATCCGCTTCGATGGCCGCGGCTTTGTCAGCCCCGCGCAGGTCTACCCGTGGACGGTTGTGACTTACAGCTATGCAAAGGTCCTGCTCGCACCCGGCCAGCGTCTTGGTTATTTGGCTGTCTCGCCGCGCATGCCGTGGGAGGAGAGGCAGGCCATCCGGAACCATATGTCCACCGCCCAAGTGGGGCTTGGATGGTGTTTTCCGAACGCGATCATGCAATATGCGCTGCCCGATCTTGAAGCGCTGAGCATCGACCTCCCGGCGCTTGCCGCAAAACGCGGCCGCATGGCAGGGGCCTTGGAGAAAGCAGGCTACGAAATGCTTTGGCCAGAGGGGACGTTTTATCTGTTCGGCAAATGCCCGGGCGATGACCCAGACCGGTTTTGGAACGCTCTCGCGGACCGCGACGTGTTCGTGATCCCTGGCGACACGATGGACGGTCCGGGCTATTTTCGCATCTGTCTCACGGCCACCGAGGAAATGGTCGAGCGCAGTCTGCCGGCCTTTGCCGAGGTTGCCGAATTGATGCGCAAGGCGCGCAAGCCCGCAAGCTGAGAGCGTGTGGAAAGAGGTGCTGCGGCGCTCAAGGTTCAGGATGCACGCTTTTGAACACCGGAAATACATTCACCCTTTGCCGCACGCAATGCCGGGGGGATGGCCGCGCCCTCTTCGGTGACAAGATCCGCTGTGCAAACCCGCCATACTAACCTGCAAGCGGTGGCGGACCCGCGGTTTCAGCCGCGGGGATCCCACCAACACAAAATAATATCATGCTATCACGCTTCGATTGGCTTCTTTTGACTTCAATCCACAGCACCGGGGGTTCACATGTCTAGTCTTGACCATGAGCGGCCGCTTGAACGAGAAGTGCGCCGCAATCTCGAGGGACATTTGACCTATGCGGCCTATCTCGACCTCGACCGCCTCCTAAGCGCGCAGCATCCCCTCAGCAGGCCGCCCCACCATGACGAGATGCTCTTCATCATCCAGCATCAAGTCACCGAACTGTGGTTCAAACTGATTCTTTATGAACTGCGCGCGGCGCGTGAGCGCATATGTGCCGATGACCTCGATCCTTGCGAGAAGATTCTTGCCCGCGTCAAAGCGATACAGAGGCAATTGTTCGAGCAATGGGGCGTTCTCGAGACATTGACGCCGAGCGAATATGCCGAGTTCCGGCATGTGCTGGGGCCCGCGTCGGGGCTTCAGTCCTGTCAATATCGCGCCATCGAATTCATCCTTGGCAACAAGCAAAGGGAGATTCTGGACCTTTTCGCGCATGACAAACCGGCTCAACAGGAGCTGTCTGCGGAGCT
>CAYWHF010000443.1:0-2617 GCA_964457695.1 uncultured Methylocapsa sp. | reverse complement strand
CATTCTGTTTGGGTCTCGGCCAATGCCGGGTCGGGCAAAACCCATGTACTGGCGAGCCGGGTTATCCGGCTACTGTTGCAAGGCGTCGCGCCGTCGAAAATTCTTTGCCTTACATTTACGAAAGCGGCGGCGGCGAACATGGCGGCCCGCATCTTCGATACACTCGCAAGGTGGACGCAGCTTTCCGATGGCGACCTTGCTACTCAGATCGGCGAAGTGGGCGCGCAGCCGCCGGAACGCGCGGAACTGATCTTGGCCAAACGGCTGTTTGCCCGCGCAGTCGAGACGCCAGGTGGATTAAAAATTCAGACGATCCATGCCTTTTGCGAGCGGCTGCTGCATCTCTTTCCCTTCGAGGCCAATGTTCCTTCCGGCTTCGAAGTACCTGACGAATTCACCCAAATAGAATTGCTGCAGCGTGCTTTGCGCGATACTCTCACTCATGCCAATTCGGCCACGGGCGCGCTTGGCGAAGCGCTCCGGCGTCTCTCCGATGAGTGCGGCCAAGACGATTTTGAGGACCTCATTAAGGAAGCAAACCGCCATGATGCAATCCAAAATCGACATTTGTTCCAAGAACCGGCAGAAGTTTTGCGCCAAACCCTGGGCCTCGCCAAAAACCGCGATGTCGCCGCCATCGAGCGCGAGATAGCCGCGGATGGGATCGCGCCCGGGCGGTGGAACGCCATCGCGGATGTGCTTGATCTCGGTATATCAAACGACAAAGAGTGTGCGGACAAGTTCAGGCAAGCCTTTTCAGACTATCAAAATCTATCCTCCGGTGGCCCATTTGAATCCTTCTTCAAAACTTATCGCTCAATATTCTTCATTGATAAAGGCACGCCGCGCAAATCCATCATCACCAACGGCCTCGCAGCCGAGCACCCATCTGTCGCAGACGAGCTTCGTGCCGAACAGCTCCGACTCGAGAGGCTTTGCAGCGAGCGCACGTCCGCCGCCACACTCGAACGCACGCGCGCCCTCATTACGATCGCAAAGGCTGTTTCCAAGCGCTATGCAGAGGAGAAGGCATCGCGCGGGATTCTCGATTTCGACGATCTCATCGGCAAAACCCTAACCCTGTTCGAACGATCGGACGCGTGCTGGGTTCTTTACAAGCTCGACGCAGGCATCGACCATATTCTCGTCGATGAGGCGCAGGACACAAGCGAAGCCCAATGGAGGATTCTTGAAAAGCTGACGAGCGAATTTTCAGCCGGCGAGGGGCGCGGACCCGCCTCCCGGACATTTTTCGCGGTCGGCGACGAAAAGCAGTCGATCTTTTCCTTCCAGGGCGCGGCGCCCAAAATGTTCGACGCGATGCGGCGCGAGTTCGAATCGCGGTTCTCGGCCGCCGCCAAACCCTTTGCGCGCGTGCCCCTTGCCGATTCCTTTCGCTCCGTGCCAGGCGTCCTCGCCACAGTTGACAAAGTCTTCGCCCACCCGGGTCACAAGAGCGGTCTTACGGATGACGTCTGGATGACGCATCACTCGTTGAAGCGCGAGCCGCCCGGCCTCGTCGAAATCTGGCCGCTCGTCAATGAATCCGCGAGCGATGCGCCACGCGACTGGAAGCTGCCGCTCGATCTTCTCGATTCCCAAGACCCTTCAAATATCGTGGCGCATCGCGTCGCCCAAAAAATCAAAGAGCTCATATCGAGCGAACTCGTGCATGACGTTGACCTCCAGCAGCGGCGCCCTGCGCGGCCAGGCGATATTCTCATCTTGGTGCGCTCGCGCGGAGCGTTTTTCGAGGCCATGATCCGCGCCTTGAAACAGTTCAAGATACCCGCCGCCGGAGCGGACAGGCTCGATCTTACGAATCACATCGCCGTTATGGACCTTATCGCGGCTGGGCGGGCGGCGCTTCTCCCGCAAGACGATCTTACGCTCGCCTGCGTGTTGAAATCGCCTATGATCGAGCTCGACGACACCGACCTCTTGCGGCTCGCGCCTCGGCGCAGCGGCAGTCTTTTCGAGGCGCTCAACGCCTCCACGGAGCGCAACCATATTGCCGCGGCAGCCAAAATCGCGCGGTGGCGCGCGCGCGCCGGAGCCGGCGCTTTCGCCTTTTATTCGAACCTTCTTGTAGTGGAGGGCGGGCGGCGCGCAATGGAAGGAAGGCTCGGGCTTGAGGCCTGCGACGCGATCGACGAATTTATGCGCCTCGCCATTGCCCACGAAGATGAAAGCGTGCCCTCGCTCTGCTCATTCCTCGATGATCTTGAGGGGCTTGAATATGAGATCAAGCGTGACATGGAGGCTACTTCGGACATGGTGCGGGTGATGACCGTCCATGCGGCCAAGGGTTTAGAGTCAAAAATCGTTTTTCTGCCTGATTGTTGCAGGGCGCCCTCTGCGCGCCACGATCCAAAGATCTTTTCGCTCGCTACCGGATGGGTAGTGGATCACTATTCCTACCGGCCGGTATTCTTCGGCTTCGGCCTGATGCCGATGGTCTGCGCGGGAATCATCGTTGCGCTGCTGGGTCCGATCAAGCCGCCCCAGAAATTGGTGGTTATGTAGACTGTCCCAGAATTAAAAGACGCGGGCCAAGATTCTGTTCACAGTGCCCAACTTACGATCGACCGAAAATGTCACCCCCACCCCTTCCCCG
>CAYWHF010000442.1:0-2621 GCA_964457695.1 uncultured Methylocapsa sp. | reverse complement strand
CAAGATCGAATGGCGCGGGCTTGAAAATCTTCCCATGAGCGCCTGCATCATCGCCTCAAAACATCAGTCGGCGCTCGAGACCCAAGCGCTGACCACAAAGGGCGGGGATTTTTCCTTCATCCTTAAACGCGAGCTGATGGGCATTCCGGTCTTTGGCTGGTATCTGAAAGGCGCGGGCCAGCTCGGCATCGACCGCGCCAAACGCGCGCAAGCCCTGAGCGATCTTGCGCGCCAGGCGCGCGGGGCAATCGCGCAAGGCCGCCAGCTCATCATTTTTCCGGAAGGCACGCGCAAACCGGTGGGCAATACGCCGGACTATAAGCCGGGCGTCGCGTTTTTATATGGCGAGACCAAGGCCGTCTGCGTTCCGGTTGCCTTGAATAGTGGCCTCTTCTGGCCGCGCCGCAGTCTTGTCATAAGGCCGGGAAAAGTTACGATTGCTTTTTTGGAACCGATTGCGCCGGGCTATGACAAAAAAACTTTTATGCAGCTTTTGCAAAGCCGAATCGAGACGGCGACGGCGGAACTTGTTTCCGAAGCGCTCGCCGCCGATCCGTCGCTGAGATCCGCCTTGCAAAAATAGAGGACGCCGCCGTTTGTTAGCTTTTGCGAATACCGCCGGGAGGAGTGGCAATGGAAAAGAGCGAGATCGATTCGATCCGAGCATTACTGACTTCCAAGCCCCGGCCGGTGGGGTGGGAAGAGCGGCGACACCGCCTCGACGAGGTTGGATCTGTCTGGCCCGTCGCCGACGACATCAAGCTTGAATCGATAACGCTCGATGGCGTCCCGGGCGAATGGTCGATCGCGCCAGGCAGCGACGCCACGCGTGTTCTCATGTTCTTCCATGGTGGAGGCTATTGCTCGGGCTCGATCCTAAGCCATCGGCGCATGGTCACCGAGGCAGGCAGGGCGGCAGGCATAAGGACGCTGGCCGTGGGCTATCGGCTGGCTCCAGAACATCCCTTCCCCGCAGCCTACGACGACGCTCTGACGTCCTGGCGTTGGGTGCGAAGTCAAAATATCTCGGCCCAGCATATCGCCATTGGCGGAGACAGTGCGGGTGGCGGGCTTACTGTGTCCATGCTTACAAGGTTGCGCGATGATGGTGAAGTGCTTCCGGCTTGCGTATGGCTGTCTTCACCATGGACAGATTTGACCATGTCGGGGGAGACGCTCGTCACCAAAGATTCCGTCGATCCGCTCCTTCACAAGGCATATTTAATCGAACTCGCCGATGCTTATCTTGGTGCCGGGATGAACAGGAAAGACCCGCGGGTCTCGCCACTTTTTGCGGATCTAAAGGGTTTTCCGCCCGCGCTGATCCAAGTGGGAGCGGCCGAGACATTGCTCGCCGACGCCACGCGTTTTGCCGCTGCGGCTGGCGCCGCCAATGTGCCTGTGACCTTGGAGATATGGCCCGATATGATTCATGCCTTTGCGCTGTGGAACGCTCATCTCGAACCTGCCCGGCGCGCGCTCGCCAATGCTGGAGCATTTATCCGCAAACATTTCTGAGACGATCGCAACGCTACGCGCTTTCAAACCACCAAGCCAGACATGGGAGCGATGTCAGCAGAATCAGGGAAGATTTTTTCGGCGAGCACGGGTCGCGAAATCCCGAACTGATCGGCAAAAATGCCTTTGAGGATCGCGCGCAAATCCGTCGCCGGGAACAAGTCGCGCCCCTGATAAAGGCGTTCTTGCACAAGACCGGGCCAATCGGCGATGACCCGTCCACCCGCGACCGCCCCGCCAGCCAAAAAGGCGACGGTCCCCGTGCCATGGTCCGTGCCATTGGTGCCATTGATCCGCGCGGTGCGGCCAAATTCCGTCACAGCGACGATGATCGTATCTTTCCAGCCTGCGCCGAGGCCCTTCTCGAATTCCTCGAAAGCGCCGTCGAGCCCCATAAGCCTTGTTGCGAGCAGGCCCTGCGCCGCGCCTTCGTTTTGGTGGGTGTCGAAGCCATCGAAAGCGAGCGCTGCGACGCGCGGCCCATCGGGAGCAGCGAGCAGTCGTGCGGCGCCAGATGCCGCCTGGCGCATTCCCGCCGGTTGATCCATGCCGGCGCGCGGTTTTTTCATATCGCCCGCCATCCCGTCTCGGGTTGCCATTTTTTCGGTGTCGAGACCAGACCGCAGCGCCGCCGCAAGCGCCGGATCGCGATGCGCATAAAGGTCGAGCACGCGCGCCGCCAGATCGTCCGTGGCGCTCGGAAGGTCCTGGGGCGCCCAGCCGAGCACAGGCGCCGGTCCGCGAATGACGAGTGGCGCGGTGGTCCCAATACCCAGGCCGCGCGTGACTGCGCCTGCGGGCAGTGCCGCGACGGCACGATTGAGCCAGCCGCTATCGGTTTTCCCGGGCGCGGGATAGCCGCTTTCCAAAACGTCCTGTCCATCGAAATGCGAGCGGTCACGATAGCTGGTGGCGACCGCATGCACGGCGGCGGCGTGCTTTTCGAGAAACATGCGCGCGAAAACCGGCATCGCCGGATGCGCCGCAAAAAAACCGTCGAGCGGAAGTCCCGCGCGCGCGCCCGAAGAAGCGAAGGCGAGCGCCCCATGCAGCGAGGCGTAGTCGGGGTCGCCAATCGGAGGAACTGCCGAGAGACCATCGAG
>CAYWHF010000441.1:0-2630 GCA_964457695.1 uncultured Methylocapsa sp. | reverse complement strand
CCTCTGCGAGGATTTGCATTTGCCGGTTTTGATCGGTTGTGGACGGGTTTTCTTGCAAATTGATCGTGCAGCTTGGCCGTGATTCTCTTCGCTTTGGATGAGCGCAGAGGAGGTGATTCGATGCGCCCGAGGGAGCGGCGTGAGACCGGGCAGAACGATTTGTTCAAGGCCCGGTTCGACCAGATCGTCGCTATGAAGCATGCGCTGGTAAAGCTCGCCGGAGCAATTGATTGGCGCTTTCTCGAAAATCCCTATTATCAGCTGTTTTGCGGCGAAGAGTTCTTCCGGCACGAATTACCCTTCGACCGCTCGTCGCTGACCCGCTGGCGGCAGCGGATGGGCGAAGAAAGGCTCGTTGCGCTGCTGCAAGAAAGCCTTGCGATCGCGACCCGCAGCGGTGCGGCCAAGCCCACCGACTTTGCCAAGGTCATCGTGGATACGACCGTGCAGCCGAAGGCGGTCGCTTTCCCGACCGATGCGAAGCTGATGCACCGGGCCCGCGAACGGCTGGTGCGGCTCGCCAAGAAGCACGGCCTCGCGCTGCGCCAGACTTATGCGCGGGTCGCCAAATACGCCCTCGTCAAGCAGCAGCGCTATGCCCATGCCAAACAGTTCAAGCGGGCAAAGCGATCGCTCAAGACGCTGAAAACCTATCTCGGCCGCGTCATCCGCGACATGACCCGCAAGATCGCAGGCAACGATCGCCTCAAAGAGGTTTTTGCCAAGGAGCTGATGCTGGCGCGCCGCGTCCATGCCGGGAACAAGAACCTGCGTCCGGTCAAAGGCGCGCCGGCCGAGTCTGATCTTCGGGTGTTTAGTCTGCACGCGCCGGAGGTCGAATGTCTGGCAAGGGCAAGGCGCACCGGCCTTATGAGTTCGGGGTCAAGGTCTCGGTGGCGACGACGCTTGGCCATTCAAAGGGCGGGCAGTTCATCGTTCACGCCAAGGCCTTGCAGGGAAACCCTATGGGGGCCACACGCTCGCCACCGTCATTCCCGAGATCGAAAGTCTTGTCGGCATCAATCTCGAGCACATCATCGCCGATCGCGGCTATCGCGGCCACAACGCGCCGCCGACGCATCGCTTCAAGGTTTACGTCTCGGGTCAGAAGCGGCGCGTCACCGAGCAGATCAAACGCGCGTTGCGGCGAAGACCAGCCATCGAGCCGGTCATCGGCCACACCAAATCCGACCACCGAATGGACCGCAATTACCTTGCCGGGAAGGCCGGCGATGCGATCAACACCGTGCGCGCCGCGCGCTGGCCACACCAAATCCGACCACCGAATGGACCGCAATTGCCTTGCCGGGAAGGCCGGCGATGCGATCAACACCGTGCTCGCCGCCGCCGGCTACAACTTCCGCCGCCTGTTGGCCTGGTTCAGCCTCTTGTTGTCCGCAATCTGGATCGCTCTCACGGCACGAAGCTGCTACGAACCAGTCCATGAAAGAGCTTGATCCGCAATCTTCACGGCCGACTTTGGAGCGGGTTAAACTTTTGCTTGCTCCTCGCGGAGAGCTTTCAGCTCCTTTTCGACCACTTCCATCTCTTGTTGCCATGTTACAAATCTGGGGGCGCGTGCCACCAGATCGGTTAAGATACTTAAGGATTCCTCATACAGTTTAAGAGCCTCGTCGTTACCCCTTCGCTTTTCCGAGCGTGCAAGCCGGAGACACGCCAACGCAAGACCGCGCTGCAAATCCGAGTTGCCCGGGTCCTGCTCGGCCAGGCGGCGGATGATGGTGAGGGATTCCTCGAGGGCTGCCCGCGCTTCGTTCGGCTGGTTTTGGGTCTGCAGCATACTGCCCATCTGGCTGAGGGCTACTGCTAGTTTCTGTGATTTTTTCATAGCTGTCGAGCAAGATTAGTGCGGGTCTACTCAGTATAGGGCTGCTTAACTGGCGCAGGGCTTGTAGCAGCGTCCAGGGGTCTACTACGAAATTCGGCAGCACGGCGCCAAGGTCGAGCCGCAGCCTCCGCAAGACATTGGTTTGGCTAAGCAATAAGGATTCTTTGAAATCCACATAGGCCGCCGGAATGCCGAGGATTCCTGCGTATCGGTTCGCCGCGTTGAGCAGGGCGGTCTTGCTGTAACCACTAGGTCCTTTGAATATGAGGACGCGTTTGGCTGCACTCGCAGTCATTAACGTCTGGATGGCGGGCCACTGCTCGCCACGATCGGCAAGGCCGGGTTCATAGGGGGTCGGTTCGTTGGGCCATTGCGGATGGGCGGCCGGTGCGCTTGCCTGTTGGGTATGAGGTGCGGCGCGGTGAAGCCGATCAATAATTAGTTCGGCGCTCTTATCTGTCATTCTCGAGCGGACATCCGGAATAATGGAAGTGAACATGGGGATGCCTTTAACGTCGCCCTCCCCAACCCGGATTGGCAACACGCCGAGCCGCTCCTGGTCGCTGTCCGAAGCCCGGGAACGATTCACGCGCGTTCCTATGGCGGCATGCTCGGCACGTGTCCACGGCTTATCTCCGTAGCGTTCAGAAACACAGACAACCGCGAGATGACAGCGCTCGCAATAGATATCCTGCAAAAGGATATCTGCGTCGTCCCCCGCGATGTAATCCTCGTACCATTCATCGAAGAATACTGTCGAACGCCCGAGGCGTTCTTCGAC
>CAYWHF010000440.1:0-2630 GCA_964457695.1 uncultured Methylocapsa sp. | reverse complement strand
GAGTCTTGTCCCAAACCGGGCCGGAAATAAGTTAAAAAAATTGGGGATGAGGACCGATGAGGGGGATGGGAATGACGTTGTTTACGATCACGGCGAAGCATGCCGCAAGACACAACCAGATATCGTTCAGGGATGGCCGGAGCGCAAAGGTTTGGGTAAAAAGGGCCCACCCCAATACCGCGAGAGCGACGTTCGCCAGCGACGAACAGGCCGGAGCGATAAAGAGATAGCCCGAGTTGTCGGCAAATCCTACGGTGTTCCCGAAGCGCCCGGTTCCGGTGATCCAGCTGACCAAAATAGCATCGCCCTGCAAAATCGGCTCGCTCAACAGAGAGAACACCATACGGCTCCAGAACATCGGAACCGTTACCGCAAGGATGATGAAGGCCGCGCGGCGCGCCGGCACGCCGGCTTCAAAACGGCGTAAACCGTAAAGCCCGAGCCCTGTCAGTGCCAGCCAGCTCGCCTTTGCCAAGGGGAAGAGCGCAGCGGCGGCAATCGCCATCCCAAGGATCAGGTCGGTGCGTGTCACACGCTCCGGGGGATGGCGAAGCAGGAGCGATATGGCGATAAAGCACGCGCTCCAGATGAGAACGCTAATTCCGAAAGTGTCCAAGATCGCGCTGCCGACCGTGTCCTGCGCGATGGCCTCCGTCACTCGCTCGAAAATCCCGTTTGAAAATCCGAGAATGAATAGGCCGGCAAAAAACGCGCCGCGGCCAACCCCCTCCCCAACCTTCAAGAACGAGGGCACCGTGGCTGCTGCGTCAGTGTACAATGCTTTAGCCAGCGTGGAAGTCCTTTTCAGCATGTTAGCGTTGCTGCAATTCCCACCGCGTGCGGCCAGGATATGGCCCGCCGTACATTGGATCACGCGAGGCTATTTTCCGGGGTTTTGCTCACGCCAGCGGCGGTACAGGTAATAACCTCCGGCAAGCCCGAGATAGCCAAGGCCCGCGCCCGCAATCGGCCCAGGGGCACCCTGCCCATTGCTGCCCTGGTTATTGTTATTACCGCCCTGGTTATTACCACCCTGGTGATTACCACCACCCGCAAAACTGGGGGATGCGGCCAACACCAGGACAAGTGCAGCAGCGAGCAATATCTTTGGTTGCATGCGCAAAAATGCTCTCCGCATCCGCGAGGAAAAGTTAGGGTGGAACTTACGAGCCGATCGCGATCACTAAATTCGCGACGGCATCGATTTGCGTTTAAAGTACACGCAGTTCAGATCGAGCGCTTGACGCAAATAGGTTATATACAATTTTGACGTATTGTGATGCTTTCCATCGCACTCGACTCTTTTCGCTATGTCCTGCCAGGGATGCAAGACGAGCCGGTGGCGAGGTTTGACGCTACGCTTCGCACGGCCAAGGTCAAAAGATAGACCTTTCGGTATGAGAGGTCCCTTTCAGCATGGCAACCATGCCGCGGTACCCGCCGCCCGCGCCCCTGAGTTACGGGCCAGCGTTTGCGCAAACACGTGGCTATTCCTCGGTGTTTTGCTTACGCCAGCGGCGGTACAGGTAATAGCCTCCGGCAAGCGCCAGATAGCCGATGCCCGCGCCCGCGATCGGGCCGGGAGCAGGTTTGGGCCCGCCGCCCCGCAAACCTTGAGCAATCGCCGGGAATACAACCAGCGAGAGGGCAAACGCAGCCACGAGGAGTATCTTTAGTTGCTTTATCATAAATGTTATCCGCAAATTGTGAAGCATGTGCTAATCTTTGGTGTTTTGCTTACGCCAGCGGCGGTACAGGTAATAACCTCCAGCAGCCGCGAGAAAGCCGATACCCGCGCCCGCGACCGGGCCGGGAGCAGGTCCGCACCCCACGCAACGACCCAAGGCAATAGCTGGGGGTGCAGCCGACGCGAGAACAAGTGCAGCCGCGAGAAGTATCTTTGTTTGCAGACGCATGCATGTTCTCCAGGTGATGCAGGGAACGCCGGGGCGGCGATTTTGCGCGTGCAGCTTACCAAAATGCGTTACGGCATAGACTTTGTTCAAAATGCATCACGCCATGGACATTTCTTATACACCGACTTCCTATAGAGCGCCTCCCCTGATTGGGTTAAGGGGAATGTGTTCCGTTTGGAGAAAACCGACAGAGTTAATATTGCAGACGAAGATTTCTTCGAAATCGAATAGCTGCCATCGCAAGGTGCTGTTACAAACCGAAATTTCGATTGCATAATGAAACGCTGTTCAAAGTCTCAATTGCTCTCCCGGCAAACTCGCAGATTCATTGGCGCCGCGCTTGATTTCGGCTGCCTGACAACGCCCAGCAAGGCGGCGTTGCTTGGCCTTTACCGGGCCGCCCGCGCACGGATATCATCGTGGCAGGATTTGCGTATTTCACCTGGTGAACTTTCCAACCGCTGGCGACGCTCCCGCCACTCGCAAGAGGCACTGCAAGTATAGGGCGCAGGACGACGCGGCCGCGAAGGTTGACGCCGTGATCTTCGCGGCCATAGATAAGAAAGGCTTTCGGTAGGAGATGTGGCAACCGGCCACTTTCGGTTTTATAGAAATGTATTTATTTTCAAAAGATTGGAAGGATGGCCGAGAGGTTTAAGGCAGCGGTCTTGAAAACCGCCGTGGGTGCAAGCTCACCGTGGGTTCGAATCCCAC
>CAYWHF010000439.1:0-2636 GCA_964457695.1 uncultured Methylocapsa sp. | reverse complement strand
CCCCAACCCACCTAAAGCGGGACAGCACCGGTGGCGTGATGGCTTTCTTGTCCTGGTTACTGGCCCTAGGTCATGGCCTGGTTAAAATTGCCCCGGCGATGGTGGCGCTTGGCGACTCCGGAACGCTGGCCCAGCTCTATGCGAGCCTCACCCAAGATTCGGCTGCCAACGCGTGGTCTGCATTCCAGGCCGCGATCCAAGCCAAAGGCGGGCCGAATGCCGTGACAAGCGACGACCCATTTGGCGGATTGGCGCAGCCCGCACAGTTGGCCCATCTCGCTCCTTGGACAGTCGAACTCGCCGGGAAGGTTTTCGCGGCGATCCTTGCGGACATTGCCGCCGGCAAGGCCGAGCACCAGATCGTGGCAAGCGTGCGTGCGCTCCTCTCCGCTGCACCGGCCGCAAAGATGGAATTCTCTATGGCCGCGCGCCGCACAACGTCCCACCGGTTACTGCCGCCATAGCAAAGGAGGCGCGGAGCGGCCGCATTCGCTGCCCGCGCCTTTCTCAACTTCTCGTGGACATCCACCTCGCGGCTCGGCTCGAGGGTCAAATATCACGAAACAGCGGCAACACGACATAATACGCCGCTACCCCAATGAGAACAGTCTTCGTGACCGTATCCGCTTGCGAGAGACCCTGATCGAGCGCCGCAATGGCAGCGGCAGTCCACACGCCCGTCGCCATCAACGTCACGCCGCGCAAGCGTATCACGCGCAACGGATGAACAAAGACGACGGGCGCGAACATCATGCCGGCGGCAAGAATGACGGCGAGCGCGCTGACAATGGGCCCTGGCCGCAGCATCAGCATATAAAAGATAAGAATATTCCAAATCGCCGGAAAGCCGCGAAACCAGCGGTCATGTGTCTTCATGCGCCGGTCGGCAAAATAAAGCGCCGAGGCCGCGCAGACGATCGCGCAAACAAAAGTGGCAACCGGCGCCTCGAGCAAACCAGACCGCCACAAAGCGGTAAGCGGCACGATCACATAATTGAGGAAATCGACGACGAGATCGAGAATGATTCCGTCGATAAAAGGCACCGTTTCCTCGACCTTGAAGCGGCGGGCAAAGCTGCCGTCCAAAGCGTCAATGACCAAGGCCACGCCAAGCAAAGCAAACATTGCCGTAAACCGCTCGTCGGCGGCGCAAAAGAGCGCGGCAAGCCCCAATGCGGCTCCGCCCGCCGTAAAACAATGAACGAGGAATCCTTTTAGAAAATCTGACACGGTTTCTCCACAAACCCGAAAGGGCCAATGTCTGATCCTAAGAGATTGGAGCATGGCATATTTCCAGCATCAAGCCCCCGACGTACCAATCACTCAACCAATTCTAGTTCCGCGATTAGCGTCCTTTCTCTTCGCGCAGCATTTCGAGCCGGAGCCATTCCTCCTCGGCCTCCATGAGTTCCGCCTCGGCCTCTGAAAGAGATGTGGTGGCCTTCGCGAATGTTGCGGGATCGCGCGCATAAAGCCCGGCGTCGCCAAGCAGGGCGTGGAGCTTCTCCTTGAGGGAATGCAACGCCTCGATGCGTGCCGGAAGCGTGGCGAGCGCATGCTGTTCGTTAAAATTAAGGCGGCGTTTGGCCGGTGACTTCGACTGTTGTGCCCGAACGGGGCCGGGTTTCGTTTTGACCCGCTGAAGCGCGGAGGACGGACGCGGCGCTCCAATCCCCTCACCGCGTTGCTTGACCATATCCGAATAACCGCCGGCATATTCGATCCAAGATCCGGCACCCTCCGCAACGAGCACCGAAGCCGCGACACGGTCAAGAAAATCCCGGTCATGACTGACGATCAAAAGCGTTCCTTTGTAAGCTGCGAGCAATTCCTGAAGAAGGTCGAGCGTTTCGAGATCGAGATCATTGGTCGGCTCGTCTAGGACAAGAAGATTTGATGGCTTCGCGAGGGCCCGCGCGAGCAACAGCCGCCCCCGCTCGCCGCCCGAGAGACGTTCAACCGGTGTACGCGCTTGTTCCGGAGCGAATAAAAAGTCCTTCATATAGCCGATGACATGCCTGCGCTCGCCGTTGATTTCGATAAAGTCGCTGCCGCCGCCGGTGAGCGCGTCTTTTAGGACCGTCGCGCCGTCAAGGCTCGCGCGGTCCTGGTCGAGGGCCGCAATAAAAACATTGGCACCGGGCCGCACCTTACCCTGGTCCGGAGCGAGCGTTCCCGTGAGCAGCCGGATCAGGGTCGTCTTGCCCGTGCCATTGGCGCCAACGATGCCAAGCCGGTCCCCGCGCAGAATGCGGATCGAAAAGTTTTTGACGATTTCGCGCGCGCCAAATGCCTTTGCAACCCTCTTGGCTTCAATCACAAGCTTGCCGGAAATTTCCGCTTCGGATGCCTCGAGTTTGAGTTTGGCGGAAGCAATCCGCTGGCGGCGCTCCGCGCGCATCGCCGCCAGGCCTTCGAGGCGCTTCTGGTTGCGCTTGCGGCGCGCGGTCACGCCATAGCGCAGCCAATCTTCCTCGGCGGCAATCTTGCGATCGAACTTATGTTCGGCGCGTTCTTCTTCTTCCAGCAAGGTGTCGCGCCATTCCCCAAATTGCGAAAACCCTCGCCCGAATAAGCGGGTGCGTCCGCCATCAAGCCAGACTGTTCGCTCGGCAAGATTGTTCAGAAACATCCGG
>CAYWHF010000438.1:0-2639 GCA_964457695.1 uncultured Methylocapsa sp. | reverse complement strand
GGGAGAGGAAACGTTCGGTTTTCGCGGCGTTATAACGCAATATTATTTTGCGATTGGCAATCTGGTCTTGGGGGCCGCAACGGCGTTCGAACGATTTCGAGCTGTCTCCGTAGGCCGGACGCGATCCGCATGATTCACCAAAGGATCGAATGTTTCCATCGCCAAGAAGGCCGGCGTCCGCGACCACAATATCGTAAGGAATGTCGAGCCCTGTAAGTCCATCGAGAAGCGCCATTGGAATGTTGGCCGGATCGGCGATTTCAATTCGAGAGGGTTTTGTAGCGCGTAAGTAGCCGAACAAAGCCTCCATTTCATCGATTGCGCCAAGGTCGAATGCGATCGACTGCGGTGACGCCGCTGAAGGATTTTCGATTGTCGCTGCCGCACCGTCCGCTCCGCGGCGCACTGTTAGGATCAGCGCCGCCTCTCCTTCCGACAAAAGGTTTTGCGCACGCTCATGCACCACGCCGGCTACCGCACCCTCGCCGGTCACCAGCAAATACGGCAAACGGTTACACGGCGGATCGGCGCGCTCAATGGCCTGCCGCGACGCACGCAATGGATCGAGGGCAATGAACGCAGCGCATTCCCCCCGATAGTCTGGAAATCTCCGCTCTGCGATCGCAAGATTGCGAACAACGAGCGACCTTTTCTCCTTGCCGAAGGAACAGGAGCCGGCATGGCCGACAAAAACCGACGGCGCACAGACGTTACGAAATCCGAGCTTCCGCGCTCGCAAGCAGAAGTCTACGTCCTCAAGATAACCTCGATGGTAGTCACTCGACAGGAAGCCTACCGCATTCAGACAGTCACGCGTGACATAGAGACAAAAACCAATACCATTCGGGATATCTACGATCCGGCCAGCGTTCACCTCAGCCGCTACACGGTCGATGGCGATAATCTCCTCATGAGACGGCAATCGGTTTTGCTTATTAGGAATAGGAAAGCTCGTGAATTCGCCGTTATTGGAAATTGGCGTAACGGTTCCAATATCACAGGACGTTCCAGCTGCCGCTGCAAGACGATCGGCGAACCCGCTTGGGACGATGGTATCCGCATTCAACAGCAAAACATCTCCGTCTGCGGCTTCAGCGAGGCCTCGATTGACCGACCCGACAAACCCCATGTTCCATTCGTTTACCAGTAGTTTTATGTGGCCCGCTTTCGCGATCCTGGCGAGATAGGCGCGAATGCGCGTATCCGGAGTTGCATCCTCGATCACAATTACGTTGCATCGCGTTGAACCCGGTGCTTGGTTCAGCAGGCTGTCGATGCAAGCTTTCGTCGCATCGAAGTCCCGAAAGACGGGCACGATGATGGTCGCTGGCGGTCGAGACGCCACCTTTCGATGTTGCCGCTGGCCCCGGTGCTTCGCGGCGAGGCCGCCGAAAACGCGCGTAGGTGCCGGCTGAAGCAGCCTTCCGTATGTCGGCACCGACACCAGCGTCTCGCCTTCAAACGCAATCGTGACGCATTGCGCGGAATCGGAGGCCAGAAGCGAAAATGTAAAATTCGCTGCATTTCCCATAGCACCCGCAAGCGGGTGAGCAGGATCGGGCGAGAGAGTCAACGCCGTGGCGCTGCTTTCCTCAGTGATCGCGATATTGACCGCGCCGCCAATTGGCCATGCTGCCCAGCCGCAAACGGTGTCCGTTGCTATTCTCGCGCTGGCGAACGCTGTCCTTCCTTCGTGACGGAGCACCGTGATGGCGCGGTGAAGCGTGTCAGTGTCACGGTCGTTAGCGATCAGCGTCCTCGCCGCCTCATGCTGGCGAAGCCCGCCGCTCCACGCCAGCATCCTGCGATTTGCCGCAATATTATTGGGGTCAATTTCGATCGCCCGTGCGATGTCTGCAAGGGCGGCCTGCTTTTCGCCCATCCGAAACTGGGCATCGGCGCGCAATACGTAACAATGGGGCTCGGGAGTAGGCTTGATCCGGCATCTGCGATCGGACAGTCTGAATGCTGTTGCAATATCCCCGCTTGCCAGCGCCCGCACGCTAAGAAGTTCTAACGTTTGATGATGCGGCTCTTCGAAGATTGCAAGATTGCTCATCATCCGGCGCGGGGCATAACAAAATCCTCAACTTGCCAAGGATGGCGCGGATTGGGCGCGGCTGCGAAATACCCGGACGTGACCGTTCGCTCCGCCGCTACGTACCGGCGAGGGCGCCGGTTGCGCCGCCGTTTTCAACTCATCCACGCGAAGGCGAAACCCGACCAGCGGTTCGCGGCCGGTCGGCCCGGAAAAGGCAACGCGCTTGCCTTTCGCACTCAGACGCGACGCGCCAAGAAACAGGGCTTCGGCCGAAATTTCGTAGCGGGATGCGCCAGGCCCCGAAATCTCCACACTAACGCCGACGACCGGCAATGCGCGGCCACGGGTTCCCGCGTAGGTCCCAGGATCCGTCATGACATCTGAACCTGTTTGCGGCTTCGCCGTTTTGACGGAATAGCGGATATACAGATCATTGGGCTTTCCCGGCCATTCAATCGCAATCCCTTCGATTCGCGAGGGCGCAGAGGGCCCAGCCAGCCACTCGTCCGCACCTGCAAACACATCGCCAATTCCCGCCACATGGCCAAGGAGGCGAAGGCCGTCGCCTGGAAGGTCGCCTTTAATCTCTGGTTTCGGC
>CAYWHF010000437.1:0-2644 GCA_964457695.1 uncultured Methylocapsa sp. | reverse complement strand
CTGAAGGTCCCGCCGGGAAATGTCCTGCTCCTGCAAGCAGACGGCAGAGGGACTCAAAAGTATGCCTGTCCAGTTAGCGCCACCTCGAATGCGGTGCCGCACGCGATCCTGCGCATAGGCAGGCATGAGGGCGATCTCGTGGCTATACACTTCGCGGGACCCACCTGGGAAGCTTTGGAGGCAGCTCGGTCGTGGGCGATGGCGCAAAAGCGAAGCATTTTGCAGCTCCCGACCCCGATGGGGTCGACTGGTTGTTGCTCCCTGCCAAATCGACGACGGGCCATGGCGAGTTTAGCCGGGTCACCTTTATTCAACGGCTCTTTACAGACGGTGGCAAACCACCTGCGGCGGGGTGCCAACCGGGCCAGACCGAGGTATTGGTTGAGTATTCTGCGCAGTACTTTTTCTATGTTCCAGCAGCGCGATAAGGTTGGGCAATTGCGCGGGCATTGCACGCGGTCACCTTGTTGATCGCGTGCAAGTCATCCAGGGTTTTAGCGGATTCCATGAAGGCCTTCATCGCCGGGTTTTCCGGTCGC
Source organism: uncultured Methylocapsa sp. (assembly GCA_964457695.1). Taxonomy (GTDB): domain Bacteria; phylum Pseudomonadota; class Alphaproteobacteria; order Rhizobiales; family Beijerinckiaceae; genus Methylocapsa. Next base: position 2,105 of record CAYWHF010000437.1, on the reverse strand, counting down.
CAGCCCGCAAAGGGATCGAATCACGGGCAGACTGAAGCGCGCCGGAGTCGATCATGCTTGCCTCTCCTCGCTCAGACCACAAATGCCCAAATGCGATAGCCCTGGAGTTTGTGGCGAGTTTGATGGACTTAATCTGTATTTGTTGCATATGAGGACGCTTGCCCCAAGCAGGACGATGTCGCAACATCGGCGTGGGGTTGACAGGTACATTTTCACGAACCGATGGAATAGCTGCGGGTCACCCTCGCCACAGCCGGACGTCGCGCGGGATTGGATAGGCACCGTTCCATTCGTCGAGCTTTTGATGGTAGAGCGCGCGATAGGCGCCGTCGCTCAGCAACTCGATGTTCTCTAGATCGAGATCGAGACCGATCTCGTGATAGATGTCGAGATTGCTCAGATCGGGAACCGGCAGCGTGCCGTCTTCGAAATCCTTCCACATTTGCCGGTAGAGATCTTCGAGATGGCACACAAGCCGCGGCGTGTCGAAAAGGAGGCAAGTCTTGCGTTGCGCGGCGAGTTTTTCTTTGCAGGCGTTTAGCAGCTCCGGGTTACGCCCAAATTCAACGCCCTTCGCAACATATTCTTCGGGCGAGGAGCAAATCGTTTCCTCGATACCCGCCGCCTTGACGACACTGGCACAGACGCGTGAGGCGAAACTGCGGCCGGGTAAGGTGAGCACAGGCACGCCCATCCACAGGGCATCGGCGGCGGTCGTGTGCGCACCGTAAGGCAGATTGTCGAGAAAGACGTCGGCCAGAGGATAGCGCGCCAGATGATCTGGATTGGCCGCCTTCTCGGCAAAAATGATTCGGCTGGGCGCGATGCCGTTTTGCGCCGCATAGAGCCGCAGGCGCTCGTTTGTTGCCGGCGTTCCAGTAAGCATCCATAGAACGCTGCCCTCTACTTGCGTGACGATGCTGATCCAGCGGTCGAAGACGCGGGGCGTCAATTTTTGCGTGCCGTTGAGGCAGCAATACACGAAAGCATCCTCGGGCAAACCCGCGTCTTGCCGGGATGGCCGGTTTGCAGAAACCACGCGATGGCGGTCATTGGACTGGTAGCAGGGTAGCCGAAGCACTTTCTCCGAGTAATAGATTTCATGCCCGGGGGGCACGATATAAGGGTCGGCAATGAGATAATGATGATAAGGGCTGCCCATTGAGCCTGGAAATCCAAACCAGTTTACGATGACAGGGGCCGGCCGCCTTGCGAATACTTTTGCCCGTGCATCCTTCGTGTATCCGTTGAGGTCGATCAAAATGTCAATTTCGTCTTCGGCGATTGCTCGTGCGGCATCATCGTCGCTCAGAGCATTGATGTCTGTCCATTTCCTGACGGCAGCTTTGATGCGCGCTTGGGTCGAATCCGTCCGCGCAATGCCACAGTAGTAAGCGTATATTTCAAACTTTGAGCGGTCATGTGTTTCGAAGACATCCGTGAAAGCAAAGCCGACGGCGTGCTCGCGCAAATCCGACGACAAATAACCGATGCGAAGTTTTTTCTCTTTGCGCTGCATGCCGGCGGAACGGTGCCTAAAACTTGCGCCAGCAGTCCGTCCCACAAAATGCTTGTTGTAGTGATGCGCGTTCGCAAGCTGGTACATCGGGTCGTCGGTATGATTGGCGAGCGACAGCGGCGACATGCCTTTGATCAAATCCTTGGGCGCGGCAAATTCCCAACCGGCAACCACGGGCCACTTGCATTGCCGTTGCCGCAGGGCCGTCCAGTGTTGAATGGCTTCAGTTTGGCTCTTGTCGAGCTCGATACATTGCTTAAGGGCTTCCTCGGCGTGGTCGTCCTGATGGGCACCTTCCAGCACCCGCCCCATCTGCTTGAGAACGAGGACTTTGTGCTTCACCGATTCGCCATTGACCGCCGATAGATTGTCGACAAGGCCCATCCATTGCATCACCGCCTGGCCAATCTCGCCGCTGTCTTCGAGCGCGCGCCCGAGATTGATGTAAGCCGGGCAGAAATCGCGCTTGATTCGGAGGCATTCGCGCAAGGCGTTGATTGCGCCTGGCCGGTCGGATGCCTCGTTTAGCTCCACGGCATAATTGAAATAGGCCGCGTAAAGAGCAGGGCTGTCCCCGTTAAAGGCG
>CAYWHF010000436.1:0-2646 GCA_964457695.1 uncultured Methylocapsa sp. | reverse complement strand
ACAAAGAATTCCGGTAAAGCAGACCGCTCCATTGCCTGCCGGAGCGCCGAAGAAGCCCGAGTCGCCAACAAATCCGGTGGCAAGAGCGCCGCGTGCTCCCGTCACCACACCGGTCTTGCGGCCCTCTGAACGGCGCCAAGCGCAAGACTCCGGCTTCCAATCGGCGCCATCGCGCGCGGCCGAGCCGCGGCCAGACGATTCAACCATAACAGCGTCATCCAGAGGCCCGGACCCTTGCGCGGGGCTGCACGACGCTGACGCGGCGGCGCTTCCCGCGTCATTGCAAGCAAATGCAGATGCCGCGGCTTCCGCAACCAGCGGTCCTGCTGCAGCAACTCCAGAGAATGAAAGGCCGCAACGGGCTGATCCGCTCGAGTTGGAAATGGCAAGGCTCCTTGGGCGAGCGCCTCTGGCAAAAGCATGATCCCGAAGTGTTGCCGAATGGTGGGCTAACCATGTCGCAAGGCGAACGAGGGAGATTGTTTTGTAGCGCTTTGCGTTAGCCGTTATGCGCGGTGACAGGCGCCTTTGGGTAAATCGACAAATTGTTTTTGTCGAACGAGCGCACCTGCGCCTGGTTCAAACTGGCTCGACCAGCAGGGGCAGCCCGCCCTTGGGGCGCGTCGCGACGCTCACATCGAGAGTCACGCGATGGCCCGGCACTGCTTTGAATCGAAACTCCCGAACAAGTGTCGCGAGAATCGCCGTCATTTCCAGCATCGCGAAACCCATCCCAATACAAATGCGCGGCCCGGCGCCGAAGGGCAGATAGGCGCAGCGATGGCGAGCCTTAACCTTTTCGGGAAGGAAACGGTCTGGGTCGAAGGCGTTTGGCTCCTCCCAGAGTTTCTCATGTCGATGCAGGCACCAGCTCGCGGCAAAGACCGGTTCGCGCTTTGAAATTTTGTAAGGCCCAAGTGTCGTGTCTTCGCGTGGCTGGCGCCCGATTGCCGCCGCTGGCGGAAAGAGACGCATCGATTCTTGAATGACCCGCCGCGTGAAGGCGAGCTTTTCGACCTCATCGGACCCGATCTCGCGAATGCCAGCGACTTGCGCCACCTCTTCGCGCAACCGGTCTTGCGAGGCTTGGTCCTTGGCCAAAAACCAAAGGCTCCAACCAAGCGCCACCGCCGAGGTCTCATGGCCGGCGACCAGGAATGAATAAAGGTTTGCAGTAAGTTCGGCATCGGTCATAGCACGCCCGGTTTCGGGATCCTTCGCGGACAGCAGCAGACCCAGAATATCGCGTTGACCCGTACCGTTGGCGCGGCGCGCGGCGACGGCCCTCACGATTTCGCCGTAAAGATAGTCGGCCGCGGCGCGCGCCTTGAAGTAGCCGGGATGCGGCGTCCAGTCCGGCAAGTTGAGCAGGGCAATCGTCCGCCGCCAGCCCACGCTCGCGAGCGTCAGCCTCAGCTCCGCGAGAAATTTGTCGCGATTGAGCGAGCCCGCCTCTCCGAGCGCGGTGCGTTCGATCACCGCCAAAGTCGCGTGCGACATCGCGTCCATCACGTCAATCGGCCCGGCGGTACGAGATTTACGCAACGCGTCGGCTTGCGCCCTGGCGCATTGCGCGAAAATAGGAACCAGCGCCAAAAGGTTGTCGTGCCGGAAGGCTGGCGCCACGGCGCGTCTTTGCCACTTCCAGTTCGCTCCCTCAGCAAAGAACAGACTTTCTCGATTGACCGGCGCGGACAGCGAGCGGACCGTCACCTTGTCGCGCGGGAAAAATTCCGCGCGCGAAACCAGCATCTCGTCGATGCAATCGGGATCGGTCAAGAAGATCGTTTTCGGGACAAGCGGCCATAGTCCCGGCAAAACCGTGAGTCCCTCGCGATAGGCGGAGGGCGGCAAGTTTTCGAGTATATTTCGCACACCGGCCCGGTACGAAGGCCGGCTTCGCGGTTGAAAGGGGGTGAAGTCGGGATCGTGAAACATGGGTGAATCTCTTACGGTCCTAGCAAGTCAACCATGGCGAACCGGCTGCTATCTATACCGCGGAAATCCTCGCTTGAGTCGATACAAAATTGTTGCTCGAATCCCAACACATGAATCGCGGTGATCGGTGTCTAAAGTTATTGACCCTGCAGCCCGGCAGCCGAATCGGCCTCGGGTAGAAAAAACGTGCCGCGGCGGCGCGATCGAACTTTCTCAAAAGCAGTGGGTATCAATCCTCGCGATGAATTCGTTCGCGGCGTTCGTGGCGCTCCTGCGCCTCGACCGAGAGAGTTGCGATTGGGCGCGCTTCGAGCCGCTTTACGCTGATCGGTTCTCCTGTTTCTTCGCAATAGCCATAAGTTCCGGCCTCAAGCCGGTCGAGAGCGGCATCGATTTTCGCGATGAGCTTGCGCTGCCGGTCGCGCGCGCGCAGCTCGATCGAGCGGTCGGTTTCCGAAGAAGCGCGGTCGGCGAGATCGGAATGGTTCTCATTTTCTCTCTGCAACGAGAAGAGCGTTTCCTGGCTCTCCCGTAATATCTCTTCTTTCCAGGCCGTCAATTTACGCCGAAAATAATCCCTCTGGCGCTCATTCATAAAAATTTCATCTTCGGACGGTTTGTAGCCGCCTTCGGTCTCCGCGACAGGCACTAGCGCGACTCCCAAATCCCAAACCGCCGCCCTTATAGCGATTGCTTTCATGCGATACA
>CAYWHF010000435.1:0-2655 GCA_964457695.1 uncultured Methylocapsa sp. | reverse complement strand
CTTGGCCGGGAAATGGCTGGCCGGCCCAACCTACGATCGTTCCGGAGGCGGGACACATAGCAGAAAAAGAAGGGCCAGAAGTCCCTGTGCCCGAAGTGCGGGAAGCGGCAAGTCTGGAGCCTCTGCGTGGAGCTTTTGAAGCTGGAACTGGGGCTCTTCGGGCGGAGGCGGGCCCGGGCAGCGAGCCCCCGATCAGTGGCGACACACTTGCCATCGTTGGACGCTACGAAGCCGAAGGCGCCTCCTTCGTCAGATATGCCGACGGATCGATTGAAGCGCGCACGGACCACGCAGTCTTTCACTTCAAATCCATGGACGAGCTCAAGCGTTTCATGGATTCGCAGGCGCAAGCTCGGCAAGACCAAACTCCCAAGGAGTAGGTTTGCGCTTTCAAGCGGCGGTGTTGAGCCCGCCTTCGACGCAGGCAAGCGCAAACGCAAATTGCAGCGCCTCTTCTTCCAAGTGATCGAAGCGCCCGGGCGCGCCGCCGTGCCCCGCGCCCATGTTGGTCTTGAGCAGGACCGGCCCGCCGCCCGTCATCTTGTCGCGAAGCCTGGCGACCCATTTGAGCGGCTCCCAATAGGTGACCCGCGGATCCGTGAGACCGCCGAGCGCGAGAATGGGCGGATACGTTTTTGCCTCGATATTGTCGTAGGGAGAGTATGCGCGCATGACCGCGAAAGCGGCGGGATCGGAAATAGGGTTGCCCCATTCAAGCCACTCGGGCGGCGTCAAAGGCAGGCTTTCGTCGAGCATGGTGTTCAAGACATCGACGAACGGCACGTCGGCGATAATGCCCGCAAATAATTCCGGCGCGATATTGACGGCAGCGCCCATGAGCATTCCCCCCGCGCTGCCGCCTTGTGCGACAATTCGCCCCTCGCTCGTGTAGCCACACGCAATGAGATGTTTCGCCACTGCGATGAAGTCGGCAAAAGTGTTCGGCTTGTTTTCGAACTTTCCGTCCATGTACCAATGCCAGCCCTTGTCCGTGCCGCCGCGAACATGGGCGATCGCATAGATGAAACCGCGGTCGACGAGGCTCAGACGATTGGCGGAAAAGGCGGCAGGCACATGCGTGCCATAGGCGCCGTAGCCATAAAGCAGCAAAGGAGCGGAGCCATCGAGCTGCAAACCGGCGCGGTAAAGCAAGGAGACCGGGACTTGCGCGCCATCCGCCGCAGTTGCAAAGAGCCGCCTTGTCACATAGCAGGCGGGATCGTGACCCGAGGGAATTGTCTGACGCTTGCGCAGGACGCGTTCGCGGGTCGCGAGATTGTAGTCGTAGGTTTCCCAGGGCGCCGCCAGCGACGAATAAGTGAATCTGCAAATCCCGGATTCATATTCGAGCCGCTCCTCGACGCCAGCGGAATAAGCCTCGCCCTCGAATTCGATCGTGTGCTCTTCGCAGCTGCCGAGATGACGGACCACGATCCGCGGCAGCGCTGCCTCGCGCTCGATTCGCACGAGATAATCGGGATAGACGAAGAGCCTTATGATCATGCGCCCGCGCCGGTGCGGGACCTCTTCGATCCACGATGATCTCTCCGGGCTCGCAAGCGGCGCGCTCATAATCTTGAAGTCTTCGGCACCATCGGCATTGGTTTTGATGAAAAGCCGCTCGCCATGATGTTCGACGTCATAACGCAGTCCCGGCGCGCGCGGCGCGACAAGGCGCGGCTTCGCATCGCAATCGGCAAGATCGAGCAGATAGGATTCGGAAGCGTCGTGATCGCCGGAACGTATGACGGCAAAGCGGCCGAATTGGCTGCGCCTGATTTCAAGGAAGAGACCGGGGTCGTGCGTCTCGAAAACGCAAGCGTCGGCTAATGGATCCGTGTCGAGGCGATGTCGGCGAATTTCGGCCGGGCGGTGATTCTCATCCATCCGCACATAATAAAACCCGAGCGAATCGGCCATCCATACAAAGTCGCCGCTGGTATTCGTAATCGATTCTGCGCGATCGGGCGAACCGCCATTGCCGAGCGGTTGCGACGAACCCAGATCACGAATCCTTATCTCATAGAGTTCAGCGCCCGTCTCGTCGGCGCTCCAGCCGAGCTTTGAGTGATCCGGCGCGTGGCGCACCATTCCGATGTCGAAAAAGCTCTTGCCGCGCGCTTCCGCATCGCCATCGAGCAGGACTTCTTCGGAGGCGCCGCTAGGCCAGAGGCGGCAAAATACTGGATGCTGCGCCCCTGCATTATGGCGCGAAAGGTAGAGCCAAGGTCCATCTTCATTTGGAACTTCGGAATCATCTTCTTTGATCCGGCCGCGCATCTCTTTGCCTAACACCGTGCAGAGTTCAGCTGCAGGCGCGAGCGCCGCCTCGGCATAGCCGTTTTCGGCCTCGATCACGGCGCGAATCGAAACGGGTAAAGTATCAGGCTCTCGTAAGACCTCCTGCCAGTTGGCGGCCTTGAGCCAAGCATAGTTATCGCTTAGCGTAACTCCGTGCACAATCTTCTCCGTCCGGCGCTTTTCGATGCGAGGAGGAGCGCCCGGGTGAGAAAGAAGGGTCTGTTTAAGCTTGTGCATCCAAATTCCCTGAAGGTGCCGCTCTTGGCGCCGCAGCCGCATAGGTCAGACGGGCGTTTTTGGGCATCCTGGCGGCGTTATTCACGCTAGCCGCCCGTCTTTCAACCCCTTTTTGCT
>CAYWHF010000434.1:0-2703 GCA_964457695.1 uncultured Methylocapsa sp. | reverse complement strand
GGAAGATATTTGCCGGTCAGCACGCCTTGCGCGAGCGGTGACCAGACGATCTGGCCGATGCCGAGCTTCGCACAGCACGGAAATACTTCTTCTTGCGGCGCTGGCCAGAGCATGGAGTATTGCGGCTGACTCGAGACGAAGCGCGCAACGCCAGGCATATGTGCCGCCAACTCGATCTTATCGAGCGGCCATTCGCTAAAACCAATAAAGCGCACTTTGCCCAGGCGGATCGCCTTGGTCAACGCGTCCATCGTTTCCTCAAGCGGGGTTTCGGAATCATAGCGATGGCATTGATAAAGATCGACATGATCCGTGCCGAGGCGGCGCAGCGAAGCATCGAGCTGCTTTGCGATCTGGGCGCGAGACAGCCCCTTGTCGAACAGGCCCATCGGGAAAAAGACTTTTGTCGCCAGAAGGTAGGAATCGCGCGCCATTCCGGCAAATGCTTCGCCGAGCACGCTCTCCGCTTCACCGCGGCCATAGACATTTGCGGTATCGAAGAGCGTGATCCCCAGGTCGAGCCCCTTATGGATGCAGGCAAGCGCCTGCCGCTTTTCGATGCCGCCCGAGAAAGTAAGCCAGGAACCAAGCGAAATGACCGAAATCTTTAGACCACTTGCGCCAAGCTCGCGATATTTCACGGCAAAATTCCTAAACCAAACTCCTGCAAGGAGCTAGATTTCAAGCTCCAACAGATTATTGGCTGCGACACAGAGTGTTGGCCGCATCGCCGAGCCCGCCTGCGCAAGAGGAGACTTAGAGTCGAAAGATAGCGTTGTTTGATCTCTCGGTGAAAGTGTCCACAACGAATGCCAAGCGCGAATGCGCATCAGCCGTATATCCGAAAGCTAGCAGGGAATTCTCCGTGCAATTAGCCGGCACGCGCTTCTAGCGTGCCGTGACGGCGTTGATATGGCAAATCGGCCACCGGCTGTGCGGCTGCCTATTTTAGATGCTGGGCTAAAAATTTGTTCATCTCGAACATTGTCACTTTGCTTTTGCCGAACACCGCGGCGAGTTTCTCGTCGGCAAGAATCTCCCGCTTATTCGCTTCGTTTTGCAGCTTGTGTTTCTTGATGTACTCCCACATTTTGCTCACGACCTCCGTGCGGGGCAGAGGGTCCGATCCAACCACCGCCGCAAGCTCTTTTGAAGGCTGTAAGGGCTTGGCAAAAGCATTTGCCCCGGACGCGGGTTTTTTCGCCGCAGGGGGCTTTGAAGTCTTGCCCGTCCCGGGCGTGGCCTTTTTACCAGTCGTCGTCATCCGCTTTGCCTCCATGGATTTTGCGGGAGGACCTGCTGCGGCAAAACTGCTTCCCGCCCGCATTGCCGAAATAAGCGAAGCTCGACGGAACCCCAACCGATGCGCCCCGTCAAGCGCCCTAAACGATCTTTATCGAAGCTTGTATGCCATCGGCTCCGGTTTTGCCGGCTCACTGGGCTCAAGATGCGGCACCGGAACAGGCACTGTCCCCGCCCTTTGCCGATTCGCCTTTCCAGCGCAAGCCACTTCGCCACAGTTTGGCTGATATTCGAGAGAAATCGGCAAAAGCGGCCGAAAGTCTTGGGGAAAACCGGATTCTTCGGGAGAATGGCCATTGTGGCCTTCCAGGCCGCGCTCAGGCTTAAACCATCACCTCCACTACCTTTTCAGCATGGCGTTTTGTCAGCTCCATGCGCAATTTTTCCATGGCCCGGCTCTCGATTTGGCGTACCCTCTCCTTGGAAATGCCCAAACGATCCCCCAGCGCTTCGAGCGTTGCGGTTTCATCGGCGAGCCGCCGTTCAAACAGAATTTTGCGCTCGCGCGCGGAAAGAGCGGTCAAAGCCTCTCTTAGCCAGGCAATCCGCCGGCCACGGTCGATAGCCAGCCCGGCCGCCTCGTCCGGACCCGGCTGGTCATCGACCAGCACCACCATTCGTTCTCGGGGGCCAAAAGGACCGCCTTCTCCAATCGGCGTATTCAAGGACAGATCTGGACTAGAAAAGCGGGCATCCATGAATTCGACATCCGAGAAGGACACCCCGAGCGCTTCGGCAATCTGCCTAAGATGGTCGGAAGCGGCAACTGAGCCGCCTGCCTGCGCGAGTTTCGCGCGAATCCGTCGCAGATTGAAGAAAAGCGCCTTTTGGGCCGAACTCGTTCCGCCACGCACAATTGACCAATTGTGCAAAATGTAATTTTGCATGGCAGCACGGATCCACCATGACGCATAGGTCGAAAAACGCACGGCGCGATCCGGATCGAATCGCGCTGCGGCCTCCAAAAGCCCAACATGGCCTTCTTGAATGAGGTCGGCGAGCGACAGGCCGTAGTGGCGAAAGCGCACGGCGAGTGCAATGACAAGGCGCATATGGGCGCGCGCGAGAAGATGCATGGCCTTTTCGTCCGCATCTAGCTTCCAGCGTGAGGCAAGGGTATATTCTTCGTCACGGTCAAGATAAGGAGCGGACACCGCCGCGGCGAGAAAATTTTGCGCTACTTCCGCTAATTGAGCCATGGTTCTTGCCCGCCGCTGCCAGCGGTAGTTCCCTTCCCAGAGCGCGCTCGGATTTTCCTGGCCGCCCTCGGGCGCAATCGCTTGCCGTTGTATAGCAGTCTTTCGTGACGTCTCGCAATTAATCGCCGCGCCGTCATATTATTTGCGGTTTATTTGCGGCAAACTTTTTCAAAACGCACGAGGCAACATGACCTCTTCAAGG
>CAYWHF010000433.1:0-2709 GCA_964457695.1 uncultured Methylocapsa sp. | reverse complement strand
AGCTCCGCGCCCGCAACGCCCGCCCGGCGCGCCTTGATGAGCGCATAGGCCTCGGCGGCAATGAAACTCAAGACCAGAAGGATGCAAAGGATATTGGCGACAAACAGTCCGAGAACGATCCCATTGGTCGGAACCACCGGCGTGAAATTCGAAAAAATCAGAAAGCTGATGAGGCCAATGAGGAGAGCAAAAATAACGGCTATGGGACCAAACCGGGCGGTAAACCGCCGTGGGCCCGTCTTGCTGCCCAAGCCCTGTCGCAATGTTTTTCGATCGCCCATAGCCGCGGCCATAAATCCATAGACGGATCAGGCTTCATCCAGTAACAGAATGCGCAACATGCGTTGCCATATTATCACGCTGTTGCAGCATTGCGACATTTCCGCGGCTGAATTTCAAAACATTTGAAGTTCCCCCAGGCTTCCGATGAGGAATGCTAAGTGCGGTTTTTTGAAATTGTTCGCTAGCTGGCGCTAACCGGGCAAGCCATCTGCCCCATCTTTACCGGGGCTGTGGCTTGGCATTCCTGCAGAGATTATTTTCCTCACAACGTTTGTTGCACCCAGACGGGCACTTATACCAAGTCTCAGAGAGCGGAATCCATAGACCCTGCCACCGTCATGGCCGGGCTTGACTGGGTCGACCGGGCCTTCCAACCTCGACGGCGAAACGACCATTCCCACTTTAGAAGGAGACAGAGCATGACCCAGTGCATCGTTACCATCTGTTTGTTGGTTTTCCTGGCGCTGTCCTCCTTTGGTGCCCTGGCCGGGGCCGGGAACCTGCAGCTGGGGTCGTCTTGCAGCACAGACCCCAACAAAAGTGCGGATTGTGACGTCGGCCTACAGTGCAAAAATGGGTATTGCGCAATGCAGAGCTTCCTATCCGGCGGGGTAGTGGCCTGTAAGGCGGAGATGGCCAAGGCGGGAGTACCGTCCAGTCAGCTTGTCGCGGTGCATGACGGTTTTTGCTACATCGAAAGCAAGTGTCCCGGCTTGTACGATGCCGTGATGGCGGCTGCCCCGGCGGCTGTCGACCTGTTTCTTGCGGAAGCTCTCGGAGGATTGGAAGCGTTTTCAGCGCAACAGGCTCGTGAACCGGACGACGAGAAGGAGAAATTCAAGCGTGCCGTGGACATGTGCAAGTTCTGCAGCCCGTACTGCGTCATAACTGGCGGTTTCCACTGAGGTGGCTATTGACGGTTAGGTTCCGGCGCTGCCGGAACCCCATCGCGCGAAGCCCCGCTGATTAAAGATCGCGTATGGTCAAATGTAGTGCCTGCGCCGGGTCATGAGAGGCGGCCGCATCAGCGCGGCGCGCGCACCCATCTGATGTCGAGATCGCGCAGTTTCTTGCGCAAAGTATTGCGATTGAGCCCCAACAGTTCGGCCGCCTTGATCTGATTGCCCCTTGTCGCGGCAAGCCTCGCCGAAATTAACGGCTGCTCGATCTCCCGCAAGATCCGGTCATAGAATCCGGAGGGCGGTAGCTCTCCGCCTTGTTCGTGGAAGAGCTCAGAGAGGTGGCGTTCCATAGCGCTCGCAAGGGTCTGGGGCTTTTGAAACTCGGATGGCTTCGTGCCGCCGTTACCGGGCTCCGGCAGACTGGTTGGACTTATGGCCGGTTCTTTGCTGCTGAGTTCGAGATCGACCAATTGGGTCGTGACGATTTCTTGGGGGTAAAGCGCGGCGAGCCGCCGCGTCAAATTTTCGAGCTCCCGAATATTGCCTGGCCAGCGATAGCGCTTGAGCCGCTCCAGGGCGTCGGCTTCGATCCGCTTCAGCGGCAAGCCTTCGGCAGCGGCAACCGCGAAGAAATGATGCGCAAGATCGCCGATATCCTCGATGCGCTCGCGCAGCGGAGGAAGCCGCAACGGGACAACGTTTAACCGGAAGAACAGATCCTCGCGGAAGAGACCCTGGCGGATCAGTTCTCCCGGATCCTTGTTCGTCGCGGCGATGATACGGACATTCGTCTTGATCGCGCTGCGTCCGCCAACGGTCGTATATTCGCCTTGCTGCAAAACGCGCAAAAGGCGCGTTTGCGCGTCCATCGGCATGTCGCCGATCTCATCGAGGAAGAGCGTGCCCCCTTCCGCCTGCTCGAAACGCCCGGCATAACGCTGGGTGGCTCCGGTGAATGCTCCCTTTTCGTGGCCGAACAACTCGCTCTCGATCAGGTCGCGCGGGATTGCCGCCATATTAATCGCAACGAACGGGCCTTTCTGACGCTTGCCGTAGTCATGCAGGGCACGCGCGACGAGCTCTTTTCCGGTGCCGGATTCGCCGGTGATCAAGACGGTGAGATCGGTCTGCATGAGACGCGCCAAGGCGCGGTAGATTTCTTGCATGACGGGCGAGCGGCCGACGAGAGGCATCCTCTCGAGATCCGCGGCGGGCTCGGCGCGGGCTGCGCTCTTTGGTTCGCTCATCGCACGCCCGACGATCGAAACGAGTTCCCGCAAATCGAATGGTTTCGGCAGATAGTCGTAGGCTCCGCGCTCGGACGCCTTGATCGCGGTCATGAAGGTATTTTGCGCGCTCATGACGATAATCGGCAGATTGGGCCGCAGTTTTTTCATCTTTGGCAGAAGCTCGAAGGCATTCTCGTCCGGCATGATGACATCGGTAATAACGAGATCGCCCTCGCCCGACTGAACACATCGCCAAAGCGTTGCCGGGCGGGGGCCAGCCGAATTCCCTCTGCAGC
>CAYWHF010000432.1:0-2725 GCA_964457695.1 uncultured Methylocapsa sp. | reverse complement strand
CCGAACAACCACCCCGACCGCTATATCAGTACGGGAATGATTGGCCAAGCGGCAGCGATGAACCGCGAGCACAAGTGAACTCTGCATCCCTAACAAGCATATCCTGGTCGCTCAAGGCACGAAACCGAGGCTGCAGAGAAGCGCGCAGCTCGTCCAATTCCTCAGTCTTGAAATGGCCTGTTACGCGCGCAACCACGTTGAGACCGAGATCGGATGCCGTGCGCATCAATTCGGCGTGCCGCACCCTGTTGGGGAAGCCGCGATTGCTCCCCATGAAGCCCCAAAGCCACTCTGGCACGGCAAGAAATGTCATTGGATTTCTGGAGCTAGCCCAGAGATCATGAGGTCCGTAGTCTACGCGGTGCACCATGACTCCGGCAGGCTTTAGCATGTCCGCCATCTTGCCTATCGCCACGTGCGGATCGATCAAATGCTCCATCGCGTTGAAACTGATGATAATGTCAACCTGCTGCTCGCGGCCGGGATCAACATCTTCAATCGGGATTCTGCGAACGACAGACCGCTGCTCCAAGTCTGGAAGCTGGCAGCCAAGTTCCCAATAGAGGGAACGCGCATACGACTCCGGGACTTCGCCATCAAAACGGTCAAACGCGCTATAAGATATGGCGCCCGCTTGTAAAAATAGCGCGCCGAGCGCACGGGTGTCACCCGGCCCAATCTCGACAATCGACTTACCTTGGACGCTTCCGAGCGTCCCCATGAAAAAAGCGAACTGCGCGCGCAGATGACGGGCCTGGTCCCGTGCATCCGCAGCGACGGTTCGTCCGCGCCGCGCGCGAAGCCGCCTCACGGCGGGCAAAGCCATGGCCGCATTCTTGCCAACTTCTCGCAACACATCGCTGACGCGGTACATTCGTCCTGCTCTTGGTCCCAGAACATCAAATCTCACCGACATTCCTCAACCTGCTATCGAGTTACATAGCCATCACAAAATCTGAACCGCTAAGTACTGCTGGGAGTCGCAACCGCGCATAGCTGGCTCCGCACCGATGTGAAGCGGATGACCACCGGTATCATGCCGCGCTGGGCGATGAAGACGTCTGGGTGCGTTCCCGTTCCCCGAGATCACATCCAGCCAAAACTTATACCCGTGTCAGCCACACCGGCTATGTATGCCCCCCCCCACGCGTGGACTTTAACAAAAGACCTCAATCGAAAAAAGATTTTTGGGTAATTGGCTACATTTACAATCGCAGTTCGGCCATATCTACCGAACGCCGGGTGAATCGCTTCGCCCAATCGTCCGCTTTCCACTCTGTTCATTCGGCCGCATGCTTTCGGGCGGACGAACCGCGAATCAGCGCACGGCCCGCGCTTGCTCCACCCATGTCGGGTCTAAAGACGCGACAGACGCGACCGGTTCCGACTGCTCAGATCCACACTGTCTTGATGTGCAAATACCGGCCTCACGCAACTCTCGCCACGCTTGATGAATGGCTGACGCATCGACCTTTTCTCCGACGATCACCATAGGCAGGGTATACACCAATATCTTAAGATCAAGCGCCAGCGACGAATTGCGCACGTACCAGACGTCAAGCGCGGCTTTGTCGGCGGCCGAAATCGCGCGGCCGCCTTTGACCTGTGCCCAACCGGTTAGGCCAGGCCGGACAAGGAGCCGGGCGGAAAAGGCAGCAGGCTGATCAACCGGCAACAATGGCCGCGGGCCTATGAACGACATTTCGCCAGAAAGAATGCTGAAGAGCTGCGGGAGCTCGTCGAGTCGCGCGCGCCGCAAGCAATGACCGATGGCCGACGTGCGCTCATCTTCGGCTAACTCGCGGCCACCAACATCGCATGCGTTGGCCATGGTGCGGAATTTGTGGAGTTTGAACTGCCGGCCATTGAGACCAGGGCGCAACTGCCAGAATGTCACCGGCAGTCCCACGTCGATTACGGTCAGAATCGCCACAATCAGAAAGAGGGGCAGCAAAACGATCAGAAGTCCTAACGCGGCCACGGGTTCCAATGCGCGTTTGACACGCCAATACGGCCGGCTCGTTAAGGCTGCGAGATCTTCGGCGTTCAACGAAAACTCCTCGACGCTTTTTGGGCTACCGCCGGAGGAAGAGCCCAAATTGCCGTGGGATTGGCGCCCTCGACCTATCTCATCGGCTAGGAACGCAAGCTTGATCTTCTTTGTCTTCTCGATACCCAGCAATGCGGCGCGCGCTTGCGGCGACAATTGGTCGAACTTCGTCGTCAAGACGATACGCTCAACGACCACCCCGTGAATCTCGAGACGGCGCAATGCTTCTTCGATCTGTTCGAGGGTTCCCAAGATAGGATGACCGTGGACGCAACGCCCGACGACGCACCTGGTATCGCCGAGGAGTCCCACGATCCGGATTTGCTGCGGCTCAAATTGGGTAAGGAACCGCAAATAGAGATCAGCCAGGCCGCCAACACCAATGACAAGGACGGTTTCGTCACTCGGCGCTTCCCTTGCGGCTTTCCGATGGGTCAGCCGTTCGCGTGCGGCAAAGCTCAAACGTGCCAGAGTCCGAACGCCGACAAGCAAGAAAAGGATCAAGAGGCCTTGCAAGGCGAGCAGGGCGGGCGCGTTACTATGGCGGAAGGAAGAACCGAGCACCGCCGAGCTCGCGACAATTGCACAGGTCGCGGCGAGTATTCGCAGGTAATCAGACATTCCCGTGAATCGCCAGACCGAGGGGTACGTTCGAAGCCCCCAAAGGAGGAAACG
>CAYWHF010000431.1:0-2732 GCA_964457695.1 uncultured Methylocapsa sp. | reverse complement strand
GGATTTCTGGAGCGGCGTTGATATGGGGCGAATTTACCGGATTGTTCCCAATCATCCGCGCAAGACACGATCGCTCGACGTGAAGTTGGGATCGGCTTCAGCCGCGGAGTTAGTGAAGACCCTCGAAGAGACAAACGGATGGCATCGAAATACGGCGCAGCGCCTTTTGGTCGAGAGGCAGGATCAATCGGTTGTGCCTGCTCTCAAGGAGATGGCGGCTAAGAGCGGCTTGCCGCAAGCCAGGCTGCATGCGCTCTACGTGCTTGAGGGATTGAAGTCGCTCGGCCCGGCGGAAATCGAAACGGCGTTAAAGGATCGCGACCTGCATGTTCGCGAGCACGCGCTTCGGCTGAGCGAGCCGCTACTAGGCACAAACGCGGGACTGCGGCAGGCTGTCTTGAAGCTGGCTGCTGACAAGGAGCCTCGCGTACTGTATCAGCTTGCTTATACGTTGGGTGAAGTTCCGGGTCCGGCAGCGAAACAGGCGCTGGCGCGGCTCGCCAACACCCACGCCGGCGACAATTGGTTTCGGATCGCGGTTCTGACCTCGGCGGCCAATGATCCTGGGGGTTTCATGGAAACGATGATGAACGCGGGTACCGACTGGCAAACGCCGGCATTCGTGCAGCAATTCTCTTCGATGATCGGCGCGCGGCAAAATCCGGCGGAAATAGGAAGGTTGTTGGCATTGACGAGCCGGCTTAAGAGCCCCGGATCGGCCTTCGCCGGTCTGGCCCGCGGTTTGGAGCTTGCTTCCGGAAAACGAATGGCCGTGCCGGGAGCGGAAGCCGTTTTCGCACGCGTGCTGAATCAACCCGACCCAGCGTTGGAAGCCGCGGCTTGGCGCGCGGCGCGGTACTTTATCTTGCCTGCGATCCTGAAGAAGGCGACAGCGGATGCGGTGAATGATCAGCTTCCGCCGGCCAAGCGTGCGGCGGCTGTTCGAGCCTTGACCAGCGCTGGCTATGCGACGGCGGCGCCGCTGATAGAAAGAGTTTTCGCCGCGCAGCCGCCCGATCCGGGTTTGCAGACCGCCGCGATGGAGACGCTGTCGATGTTTTCCGAGCCGGCCGCCGCGCAGCAAATCGCCAGACACTGGAAGGAGAGCCGCCCTCAAGCTCGAAACAAGGGTGTCGCCGGCTTGCTGAGCCGCCGTGATTCCGCGCCGGTATTGTTAGATGCAATCGACAAGGGCGAGATTGAGCCCTCGGCCATTGAGGTCGGCGCGCGCGCCAGGCTCCTCGAATCGAAAGATGAAGCGATTGCCGCCCGTGCGAAGAAGCTGTTCCAGGCCGCGGCCGGAGATCGCGGGAAGCTCGTTGCCCAGTTCACCGGCGTCGCGAATTTGAACGGCGATCCGGCCAAGGGCAAATTGCTCTTCGAGGATAATTGCGCGCGCTGTCATTCGCCCCGAAAACAAGGCGGCCGCGTGGGTCCCGATCTGTCCGGGGTAAATAACAAGTCCAAGCGTGAGCTGCTGGAATCGATCTTGAATCCCAGCGCTTCCATCGATCCGAGATTCACGAACTATATGGTGACGACAAAGGACGGCCGCGTCTTCGATGGGATCATCGCCAATGAAACGCCGGGCGCGATTACGCTGCGTGGCGGTACGGATGATGGGGATGCTACGATCCTCCGCAAGAACATAGCTGAAGTGCGCGCGTCGGCAATTTCGTTGATGCCGGACGAGCTGGAAAAGCCGCTCGGCAAGCAAGGGTTGGCCGACGTCATTGCTTATCTTAGGGCCGGGCTGTAAGGGGCGGGCTGTAGGGTACCATAAGGAATTGAAAGTCGCGATTTTTGGTGGCACGTTTGACCCCATCCATACAGCTCACCTCGAACTCGCCCGCGAGGCGGCTGAAGTTTTCCATCTGAACCGCATTCTGTTCGTTCCTGCGGCAAATCCGCCGCATAAGACAGGCGTCCTCGGGGCAAGCTTTGCCGATCGCTTCCGCATGGTCCAACTGGCCTGCGCTGTCGATCGGCGGTTTGTGCCGTCAAGACTGGAACAGGGCGAAGAGAAAAGTTACTCCATTCTGACGATTGAGAAGGTCTTGGCTGATCTCGACGCTGGCGATGAACTCTACTTCCTCATCGGAGCCGATGCATTCGCCGAAATCAAGACATGGCGGCGCTACGAGGATGTGCTTCGGCTCGTAACCTTCATTGTGGCGTCCAGGCCCGGCAGCCAGTATGAAATCCCCGAGGGCGCGAAGATTCTGCGGCTGGACAACATCGCTCTCGGAATCTCAAGTTCCGAGATCCGTGAGGAGTTGAGCCATGGCCACAGAATCAGCACGCTTCCGTTTCCGGTGCTCGACTATGTACGCGCCAACGGCCTGTATAAGCGCCGCAGCGACCATTAAGCTAGCGGCTCTTGTACTTGTCGTAGAGGCGCGTCTGCCGCGTCTCCAGCGGTACATTCTTACCGTTGATAAACAGCATCTTCACTTGAGTCTTCACTTCTAGCGGATCGCCGTCGGTGACAAAAAAGTCGGCTGACTTTCCTTTGTCGAGCGAGCCGGTGACTTTGCTGACGCCAAAGATCTCGGCCGCGTCGATCGTCAACGCTTTCCAAGCAGCCTCATACGGCAGCCCATACGCCACGGCAAACGCGGCCTCGTAGGGAAGGTTGCGGGCGAATTGATTATCATAAGTGCCAAAGGCGAATTTGATCCCCGCCTTGTACAATTGCCCCGGCAAGCTGTAGGCCGCATCGTAAGGGTCGT
>CAYWHF010000430.1:0-2735 GCA_964457695.1 uncultured Methylocapsa sp. | reverse complement strand
GTGCGCGGGCGGGCCGGAAGCGGCCGGCGGGGCGTCGCCTGAGGGCACGGCCGGGCGCCAGGTGCGGGGCCGGTTGTCGAGGGTCGAGGGGCTACCGCCAAGCGAGTCGAGCATATCGCGGGTGTTTGCGCGCCGGATATGCGGACCGAGTGGGCATTTTGTTCCCTCCGGGTCGTCGCGGAATGCGAATTTTAGCTGGGCCAGATAACGCGCGTTTTGATCGGCCTCCGGGTACTCCGAATTAAAATGCTTCCAATGCGCCACGGTTGGCGCGACCGACAGGGGAACGCCGTCGGGCCAGCGTCCGGCCATTTTCGCCATGAGGGTTATGCGGGCGTGCGCTTCGCTCATGCGGAAGACCACGCCAAAACGTCTTGTTGTGTCGTCGAGGAATTTACGGAACGCAGACACATTTTGCTGCAGTTTGCGGTAGACGAGAAATGTGCCGTTGCGGCTGAACGCGTGGGACATTGCGGCGGGGGCAATTTCCTGCGATTCGTCCGGATAGCCGAGCAAAAATTCGCCTGTCGCGAGCGGCCGCCAATGGCCATTGGCGTCGAGGGCGCCATTTCCTTCCTTAAAGTTTTGCTCGTAGCGGTTCGGATATTGCCCGTCGAAAACCGGATCGCCCAGGCCGTCGTCGAACCCAAAATGCTCTTTGTAATTCGGCGTCGGCGAGCCGCCAGTCTCATCATAATCGAAGAGCGCCGATAGCTCTTGGTAGGGCTGTTCCCGATGGCCCTTTTGATTGTGACCAGGAAGGAGCCGGATGCCGCCCAATTCGCGGCAAAACCCTTCGATCTCCCGCGTTTTTTCGTCAAGCGCGGCAACGGGCGAACCGTCCTTCTTCATCCAAGCAAAGAGCGAAATCATAATATGCACGCGGTCTTTATCCATGCCACCGTCTTGGCTGCCAGTCTTCCATACCTCGTCCCAAGAGTTCTTCCAATTTGGCCCTGCAAAATCGTCGCCGAGCATCGGCGCTCGTTTGGCCATGCCGTCCATAAATTCGTCCGGCATGCCGCGCAGCGTCCTTGTTCCCACGCCAAGAACGGCCAAGCTTTCAAAGGTGATGGCAATATTGACGGTCACCTCGGGCTTTGAAACACAGCGCTTGCC
Organism: uncultured Methylocapsa sp.; assembly: GCA_964457695.1. Classification (GTDB taxonomy): domain Bacteria; phylum Pseudomonadota; class Alphaproteobacteria; order Rhizobiales; family Beijerinckiaceae; genus Methylocapsa. The sequence continues at coordinate 1,616 of CAYWHF010000430.1, read as the reverse complement.
GGTTGGAATGCCGTGGCTCGACGGCCATCGCAACGCGGTCGTAATCAACGGCAAGAGCTTTGTTACAAATTTGCGTCCGGAATCTCCGTTGTCGATGTGGAAGAGCATGATCCGGCCTTTGGGAAAGCCGACCCTTCCGTAGCCCGTGAGAATGTTGCCTTGAATATCGGCGAGATCGAGTTCGACAGGCATGTTGGGCCTCTCAAATGCCGTAGACGCCTGGCGGCTGGGTCGGCGCCTCGACGTTCCCGGGACGGGTTGCGGCGAGGAATTTTTCGAACGCGGCGTAAAGTTGACCGGGCGCATTCGTATTCACCGCGGGTTCCTGATTGTCGATTGCAAATTGGGTGAAAGCCCGTTGCAGATAAAGCGCTTTGAGAACCGAGGGGAGATTGGAGTCGGGCGCCGCCGGATAGGGTTTTGCGCCGGCTGCCATGATGCTCCTATAGACCCACCACAACACGAAGCCCAGGGCAGCAGCGCCGGTCAGCAATGGAATAAGCCTGCCTATAAGGAGAAGAGCCACAACACCCACAACCACAGCGAAAAGGGCTATCCAGGACGCCAACCTGAGAACCCGCTCGTCATTAAACCCCAACCAGGACGGAAGGTGCGGATCCTCCACGTAGTAATCGTTAAACGGCATCGTCGTTTCGATTTGGCAGCCGGCGATATATTTCGCAAACGAGGCCGCGTCGCTAACAACGTCGTCAAATCCAACGCAGCAGGTGAAAATGCTCCTTAACTCGCTGCCCATCGTGTCCCAGAGAGTGGCAAGATAAGAATCCCGCTCGGCGTCGGCGCCGCTCGCCGCGTCGAAATCCACCAGAAAGAAGAGAAATGGACAAGTCAAATGGTCCTGCGGCTGGGCGACCGTCGGGTCGATGTTTTTCAAAAACATCAACGCGACATTCTTTTCTTCGCGCCCATTGTAGGCGACGTCGTCGATAATCCCGATCCGCACAAAATGGTTTCGCGTATTGCGCGCAAAGGGACTTTGACAGGGGTGTAGGCTAGGCCGTTGCCCAATATTTGGCAGCGCAGCAAGCCGCTCGCGCAGCACGTTGACAGGCGAATTGGAGCGGGTTCCGTCGGCAATCAGCTCCTTCTTTACTGGTGTGAGCACCGTTAGGAAATAATGTCCGCCGTCGTATGTAGGCATGAATCGTCCCCCTTTGCGCGCTATTAGGTTTAGCCGAGCGCCGCAGCCTTATTCTGCCCTGGCTCGAAGCATTCGCTACGGCTAGAATCGGCGTTGATGGTGTCGAGGCTTGCGACAGGCGCATATCCTTGATAGCCGAGATCGTTTTGCACCTTGCACAGCGCCGCGACATAGGTCTTTTGGAAATCCGCGGGCGTCAAGCTTGCATGTTGCTTGGCCAATGCCTGAATTGCGCGTTGTACGCGCAGGGCCGCCTTGATATCGCGCTGTTCGGCACCGGGCGTCGCATTGTAGTAATAATCCGCGTCGATCTGGTTGACGCGTACATAGTCTTTGAAAGGCGTGCTTGGGATCGAGTGCGGGAATCTGGTGCTCGAATTCCAAGCGCCGTCCACGCCAATTGCATTACCATCGGAAAAGGCGTCGAGATATTGATCCCATGTGCCGTTGAAGT
>CAYWHF010000429.1:375-2736 GCA_964457695.1 uncultured Methylocapsa sp. | reverse complement strand
CATACGCAGATCGCCGGGGATTTTAAGTCGATGGGCAATCACGTCTACGAGACCTTGCCGCCCGGCGGCATGGTCGGCGAGATGGCTTTGATCAGCGACGAAGCCAGGAGCGCAACTGTTCGTGCCACAAGTGAAAGCGTGGTCATTCCCATCGACCGCAAACGATTCTTATTCCTTGTGCAACAAACACCCTTTTTCGCGTTGAAGGTGATGCGCGTCATGTGCGCCCGTCTCAAGTCGATGAACGAAAGCATTCGTTTGTTACCGTATTGACTGCTGCCGGGGCAACCGGGCGCGGCATCGTACGCTCTGCCGCCATCATCGCCAATTTCTTACTCCGTTAGCCTGAACAGCGAAAGCAGCCTCGTTGTAACGTCAGGATCGTGATGACCGCCGTTCCCTTCGATACCTTAAGGCTCACAAAAGCTCTGCGGGAAAAAGCTCATTTCACCCAGGAGCAGGCCGAAGGCTTGACCGAGGCTCTTAGCGAGTCATTCGAGGAGCATGTCGCGACCAAGCGGGACATTTCCGATATGCAGTCGGGTCTTAAGCAGGACATTGCCGAACTGCGGTCCGAGGTCAAACAGGACATTGCAGATCTGCGGTCCGAGGTCAAACAGGAGATTGCAGATCTGCGGTCCGAGGTCAAACAGGAGATTGCAGATCTGCGGTCCGAGGTCAAACAGGACATTGCCGAACTGCGGTCCGAGGTCAAACAGGAGATGGGCGACCTGCGGTCCGACGTCAAACAGGAGATTGCAGATCTGCGGTCCGGCCTCAAGCAGGAGATGGGCGACCTGCGGTCCGACGTCAAACAGGAGATTACTGTTCTAAGACAAGAGGTCGACCGGTTGGATGCAAAATTCGCGGCAAAATTTAACCAACTGGAGGCAAAGTTCGAACCCTTGGAGCTGCGTCTCACGGTCAAACTAGGAACCATCGTTGCCGCCATTGTCAGCGTCGCAATCCTTTTTATTAAATTTGTACATGTGTGATAATTTACCGGCCATGGCGGCGTCCTGCCGGCAAGTCAAAGCGATAGGATCGGCCGTGTTTTCTCAAGATCGCAAGCTGGTTCGGTCCATCGATAAGTGAAATCGGTTTGTCCTTGGCGAACCTCCATCTAACCGGCGGGGGCTTCAGGCGCCAGCGGCGGTGACGGAGCCGGTCAAACCGTGGAATTCCACCCTTCGCGCGTCCGCTTCTCGCGGGCGGGCCATCCGTGTTATTTTGCGGCATGAAACCGCCGGCCCCCATCGAGAGCCTCAACGAAGCGCAAGCGCGCTGCGAACATGCGCGGCTTGAAAAGGAAATCGCCGCGCATGACCGGCGCTATTACGGCGAGGATGCGCCAACGGTATCGGACGCCGAATACGATGCGCTGCGGCGGCGCTATGAGGCTCTCGAGGCGGCGTATCCCGAACTTTTGACGCCTGAGTCTCTGACCAAAAAAGTCGGTGCCGCGCCTGCGGAAAAATTCGCCAAAATCCGCCATCGCGTGCCGATGCTTTCGCTCGGCAACATTTTTGCCGGCGAAGAAGTGGCGGAGTTTGCCCAGCGCGTGCGCCGCTTTCTTGGGCTTACGATGGAAGCGCCGCTCCCTATCACCGCCGAGCCCAAAATCGACGGGCTTTCATGTTCGCTGCGCTACGAAAAGAGCGTGCTTGTCGAGGCCGCCACGCGCGGCGACGGTTTTGAGGGCGAGGACGTGACCGTCAATGTGCGGACAATAGCTGCAATTCCAAAGACTCTTAAAGGCGTGCCCCCAAAAATTCTCGAAGTGCGCGGCGAAGTTTTTATGACCCATGCCGACTTTGCCGCTTTGAACGCGCGCCGGAAAGAAGCGAACAAAACAGTCTTTGCCAATCCGCGCAATGCGGCGGCAGGGTCGCTGCGCCAGCTCGATCCTTCGATCACCGCCTCGCGACGCCTAAACTTTTTTGCCTATGCCTGGGGCGAGGTGAGCGTCCTTCCCTCGGACACGCAAATGGGCATGATCGCGGCCTTCAAAAATTTTGGGCTCCCAGTCAATCCACTGATGGTACTTTGCCATTCGGCGCAAGAGTTGATCGCGCAATACAAACAAATAGAGGAGAAGCGCGCCTCGCTCGGCTACGATATCGATGGCGTGGTCTATAAGGTCGATGAACTCGCGCTGCAAACCCGGCTTGGTTTTGTCTCACGCGCGCCGCGCTGGGCGGTGGCACATAAATTCCCGGCCGAAAAGGCAACAACCATTGTGCGTGCCATCGAAATCAATGTCGGCCGCACGGGCGCTCTAACGCCGCTCGCCAAGCTCGATCCCGTGACCGTCGGCGGTGTCGTCGTTTCGAACGCAACGCCGCACAAGAAAAATGAGAA
>CAYWHF010000429.1:0-365 GCA_964457695.1 uncultured Methylocapsa sp. | reverse complement strand
ACGTGTACGGCGCATGGGTCCGGTGACGTTACTCCGCAGATCTTTTGGCAAATTACTGGAAAGCGCCCGAAGGACGGAAAACCCTATGAATTTCCCGAGACCTGCCTCATTTGCGGCTCTGCAGCGGTGCGGGAGCTCGACGCTAAGACGGGGGAAGCGGAGGCCGTGCGCCGCTGCACCGGCGGCCTTGTCTGCACGGCGCAGGCAGTGGAGCACCTCAAACATTTTTCTTCGCGCAATGCCTTTGACATCGAAGGTTTTGGTGATGAGCGGATCGAGCAATTTTTCCGCGATGGTCTAGTCAAAACGGCGCCCGATATTTTCACGCTTCCCGATCGCAGCGGGAGAGGAATTGTTAATCGGGA
>CAYWHF010000428.1:0-2737 GCA_964457695.1 uncultured Methylocapsa sp. | reverse complement strand
ACCAATCGCAAGGCAAGCCTCTGCAAACACTTGCACACAGGTCTCGAAACATTTTTGGAATAAATCTAAACTATTAACAGCAACCTCTCTTGTGGGTTTGCATGCGCCGGCCGGAGAGCCGCGGCCCTCCGGCACGTTTTTGCGGATGTTTGCGCGTTCATGAAACTCGGCTGCCTCACTCAGCCGCATGGCCGCCATGCTGCCGCGCACGCAGTTTATAGGCGAGCACAAGCATGCTTGCACCGAACATGGTCGCATAGGCTCCAACCCACCAACTCACCACGAGGGCGCCGAACATGGGCGCCGCGACCAGCACAACGCCAAAGACAAGCGAAAACACCCCGCCGAGCGCCAGCCACCACCTGCCATGGTCTTGCGCAAGTTGAAAGGCCGGGGGCAGTCCGGGAACCCGGGTAACAATACCCCGGCACGCGGCAAGCCCAACAAAGACCAGGACGGTCAGCCCCGCCATCGCATCCGCGATAATACCCGCCACAATACCGGCGATCCCCTCAAACGTCAGAAATCCCCACCGCTTGCCCGCTGTTCCGGCCCGCACGGCGGCGGCAATCACGAAACCCCCATCGATGATGAGATAAAGCGCGAAGAGGCCAACGAGCGACAATAGGGTTGGGCCCGGAAAAAGAAAGGCGATCAGGCCGATGAGAAGCCCGAAAACGCCGCGCGCCGCAATCACCCACCAATTACGCGCAAGTGTGGTGCTCAGGCTAAGGTCGAAGTCGGGGGGCCGTTCGAAGAATGGCATAATGGGTCTCCTTTCCAAAACGCTGCCGCGGCTATAGACCGCGCGCCCTTCCTCCTATTAACTTAGTTACCGCTTTGCGAACGTCGAGGGGCCTTGTGGCGCGTCAAAATTGCTCAGGACCCGCCTTGGAGGGGGACTGGCGGAGGGAAGGAGCTATGGCAATACCAATTCTGCGCTTGACCCTTATCGCCGTGAGCACTGCTGCTTATCTCGGCCTTGCCATCCTCGGCGCGGGCGGGTTTGCCGCCTTCTTTTCGCATAAGGCGCTCGCCGCGCTTGCGGTTGCGCTCCTTGCCCTGGCTGGCGTGGCGGTCTTTGCCGGCGGCAATCTGAGCTCTGGCGTACGCGAGGATCGCGCCAACCGCTGGGTCATTGCGGTCTTGGCGCTGATCGGGCTGCTCGCCGCCTATCTGCCGGCCTACACGGACCGGATGGAGTTCTGGACCCTCGGCGGCGATCGTCTGCGCTGGGCTGGTGTCTTTCTCCTCGCGGCAGGAGGTGCGCTGCGGCTTTGGCCGGTTTTTGTGCTTGGGCACAGGTTCAGCGGGCTCGTCGCCATCCAGCCCGGGCACGCGCTCGTGACGAACGGCGTTTATCGCATCATCCGCCACCCGAGCTATCTCGGGTTGCTCGTGTCTTCGCTTGGGTGGGGCCTTGCCTTTCGTTCGGGTGTTGGCGTTGTGCTCGCCGCGCTCATGATCCCGCCGCTCCTTGCGCGCATCGGCGCGGAAGAAAGGCTGCTGCGCGAAGAGTTCGGCGCCGAATATGAGGCTTATTGCGCAAGGACGACGCGGCTCATTCCGGGCCTTTATTAAGACAATTTTGTGGACGGATTGTTGCCGCACCGGCCTCTGCGACGGCTATTTCGCCGTGTCGCAATGCAACAGAGCCGCGCGAAGCCACCGCTGCGCCGATTTGACAACATCACAGAGGCGCTGCTATCCGGTCTCAACCAGCCGGTCCAAAAACAAGACGTTGATTCCCGAGCTGGGGGGAGGAATTAACAATGGAGATTTTAGACAAGGCCAAGGCCATACTCAACAAGCTCCTTGCTGGAGAAGCACCGCCCGCCGCGGCTAACAAACCCGCCGCAGCCAGCAAGCCCGCCGAGGTTCCCGAGGCTGTCAGCGAAACCGCCCATTACAAAATCAACAAAATGCTCGTCGGCGAATCGCTCGTCGGCGACGGCAACGAAGTCGCACATATCGACCTCATCATCGGACCTGGCGGCAGCCCGGCGGAGGCTGCGTTTTCGCAAGCGCTGACCAATAACAAGGACGGTTTTACTACGCTCCTCGCGGTGGTGGCGCCAAACTTGCTCGCCAAGCCCGCGACCGTCCTTTTCAACAAGGTGACGATCAAGAACGCGAAGCAGGCCGTTCAGATGTTCGGTCCGGCTCAGCGTGCCGTTGCCAAGGCTGTCGCCGACAGTGTCGCCGAGGGGATCATTCCTATCGAGGAAGCGGACAATCTTTATGTCTGCGTCGGCGTGTTCATCCATTGGGAGGCCGAGGACGACCAGAAAATCCAGGACTTCAACTATCAGGCCACGAAGGAGGCGATCGCGCGCGCCGTGAACGGCGATCCGACGCCCGAACATTTCGTCGCGCAGAGCAATATCGTAAAGCATCCCTTCGCCCCGGACTAAGCAGCTTCGCAAGCGGCGCATAATGCCGGGAAGCAGGCTTCGGTAATCATTCCTGGCCCGGCTTCACGTAAGAACATCTGCTGCGCGAAAAGTTCGGCGCGGAGGGTGAGGTTTACTGCGCCCGGACGTCGCGGGTCATTCAAGGAGTCTGTTAGGAGAGGTTCGCCGCGGGAGGCTGGATGTTTTCATCGTCTCGGCGAATTAGCTCACGGTAGCACTCATAGAGTATGGGCCCTTGAAAGGCCTCACTCGCCAACTTACCTAAGGCCAATCGTTCGATAATTGTACCATTATCGAATTATCTTGATTGGAGCATAAGACAA
>CAYWHF010000427.1:0-2753 GCA_964457695.1 uncultured Methylocapsa sp. | reverse complement strand
GGCGCGGTAAGGGAAGGGCGGCGCCAGCCGGGATCGCTGGGACCGCGACAGCGAATTCATGGATCGGTTGATCCACATCAACCTCGTCGCAAAGGTGGTGAAAGGGGGCCGCAGATTCGGCTTTGCCGCGCTCGTCGTTGTCGGCGATCAGAAAGGCCGCGTCGGTTACGGCCATGGCAAGGCTCGCGAGGTTCCAGAAGCAATTCGCAAGGCAACCGAAACCGCGAAACGTTCTCTCATCCGTGTTCCGCTGCGGGAAGGCCGCACGTTGCACCATGACGTCAACGGGCGGCACGGGGCGGGGCGCGTCCTCTTGCGCGCGGCTCCGCCGGGAACGGGCGTCATCGCCGGCGGCCCGATGCGCGCCATCTTTGAAGCCCTTGGCATGCATGATGTCGTAGCCAAGTCGCAAGGGTCTTCAAATCCTTATAATATGGTGCGGGCGACTTTCGATGCCCTGAAGCAGGGGGATTCCCCGCGCGCCATCGCGGCGCGCCGAAATTTAAAAGTGTCCGTTCTGCAGGCCCGCCGCCAGGGCGGCGAGACAGAAGCTGCAAGCGAAGCCTAGGAGCAGACCATGCCGGAAGAGCCCGCAGTAAAAGTGGTCGTGGAACAGGTCCGGAGCCCGATCGGCCGTCCCGCGGCGCAGCGCGCGGTGCTTCTCGGACTCGGTCTAAACAAAATAGGACGCCGTTCCTCGCTTGAAGATACAAGTGCGACGCGCGGGATGATCGCGAGAGTTGCCCATCTCATTCGTATTGTAGAATAGGGCCAAGGCAGCAGAGACGGTGTGAGGACGCGGCGATGAAACTCAATGAAATTGCGGACAAACCTGGCGCCTCGCGCGCGCGCATGCGGGTCGGCCGCGGGATTGGTTCCGGCAAAGGCAAGACCTGTGGGCGCGGCGTCAAGGGTCAAAAGGCGCGCGCAGGAGTCACGGTCAAAGGTTTCGAGGGCGGTCAGATGCCGCTGCACCGGCGGCTGCCAAAGCGCGGTTTCTGGAACCCGTTTGCGACCCGGTATAATGAAGTCAATCTTGCGCGGATTCAAACGGCGGTGGATGCAGGTAAACTTGACGCCTCAGCTACAGTTACGATCGAGACGCTCATCGGCGCGGGTATTTGCGTCAAACCGCGCGATGGCGCGAAAATTCTCGGGCAAGGCGCGCTGACCGCAAAACTCGCGTTCGAAGTCGCCGCGGCGTCGAAAAGCGCCATAGCTGCGATCGAGAGTGTGGGGGGATCGGTTGTGCTGCTCGCTAAACAATCCCAAGATCAAGCGAGCGGCGCTTAGACGGACCGGCAATGGGCAGGACAGATGAGTTTTGGCGGAACTAACGAGCATTGGCTTTTTCGCCAAGAGCAGATGAAACAAAAGCCCGTGTCGCGGAAAAACCATATTCGGGCGACGGCCCTGACACGGCTGGTTCTTATGGACGACGTATGACAAACAATGTTGTGGCATCTCGCGCGTCAAAGGAGCGGTGAATGGTATCGGCGGCGGAGCAGCTCGCGGCAAATGTCAATTGGGGCGCCTTCGGCAAGGCCGAGGAACTCAAGAAGCGCATTTGGTTTACGCTTGGGGCGTTGATCATCTATCGGCTGGGGACCTACATCCCCTTGCCCGGTATTGATCCCACCGTTTTTGAAAAGAGCTTTACCGGCAACCGGCAGGGCCTGCTGGAATTGTTCAACATGTTCGCCGGCGGCGCAGTGCAGCGCATGGCAATCTTCGCGTTGAACATCATGCCTTACATCTCTGCTTCCATCATCGTTCAAATGTTGACATCGGTGATTCCAACGCTGGAGGCCTTAAAGAAAGAAGGCGAGTCCGGACGCAAGGTAATCAATCAATATACCCGCTATCTCACGGTCGTCCTTGCCGCCTTTCAAGCCTATGGCATGTCGATCGGGCTCGAAGGCCAGGCCGGAGTCGTTCTCGAGCCTGGGGTATTTTTTCGCTTTTCAGCTGTGCTGACGCTGGTCGGCGGCACGATGTTTTTGATGTGGCTCGGCGAGCAAATCACGTCGCGCGGTATTGGCAACGGATCCTCCCTCATCATCTTCGCGGGAATCGTCGCGGCATTTCCATCGGCGATCGTGAATACTTTGGAGCTCGGCCGGCAGGGCGCGATCTCCACGGGCCTCATCATCGTGGTCCTGGCGATGTCGGTCGCCGTCGTCGGCTTTATCGTGTTCATGGAACGGGCACAGCGGCGTCTCTTGATTACCTACCCGAAACGTCAGCAGGGCAACAAGGTCTATGAGGGGCAGACGTCATTCTTGCCACTGAAGCTTAACACCTCGGGCGTCATTCCGCCGATCTTTGCGTCCTCGCTTTTGCTACTTCCTGTGACCATTGCCAATTTCTCGCAAAGCCGGGGAGGCACGGGAATTCTCGCAACCATAACGAGCTATCTGGGTCACGGGCGTCCGCTCTATATGGTTGGCTATGTCGGGTTGATTGTCTTTTTTGCTTTTTTCTATACCGCTATTGTTTTCAATCCGGTAGAAACCGCCGACAATCTGAAGAAACACGGGGGGTTCATCCCGGGGATAAGGCCTGGGGAACGCACGGCGCAATATATCGATACAATCCTCACGCGTGTTACCGTTCTTGGCGCCGGCTATCTCGCTCTCATCTGCCTCTTGCCGGAAATGCTCATCTCGTATGCCGTGCTTCCGTTTTATTTTGGCGGAAAGTCGCTTCGTATAGGGGTTAGATTTCCTATGGGCACGGTTCCCAAAACGCTT
>CAYWHF010000426.1:0-2760 GCA_964457695.1 uncultured Methylocapsa sp. | reverse complement strand
TTTCGGGATGGGCAGGTTCTTCTCCTTGAGGTAGTCGGGGTTGAACAGTTTCGACTGATAGCGCGTGCCGGAATCGGCGAGGATCGTAACGATCGTCTTGCCGGGCCCGAGCTCCCGGGCGAGGCGGATCGCGCCGGCGATATTGATCCCGGTCGAGCCGCCGAGCACCAGCCCTTCGTCGACCACCAGGTCGAACACCAGCGGCAGTGCCTCCTCGTCGGTGATCTGATAGGCAAGATCGATAGGCGCATCCATAAGATTGGCGGTGATCCGACCCTGGCCAATCCCTTCGGTTATCGAAGAGCCGAAGGATGTTAGTTCGCCACTCGTATAATAAGCGTAGAGTGCGGCGCCCAGAGGATCGGCAATCGCGATCTTGACATTCGGATTCTTGGCTTTCAGCGCCATGCCGACGCCGGCGAGCGTCCCGCCGGTCCCCACAGAGCAGACAAAACCGTCAACCTTGCCTTCCGTTTGCGCCCAAATCTCAGGCCCGGTCGTCTCGAAGTGGCCCTTGCGATTGGCAATATTGTCGAATTGATTGGCCCAGATCGCTCCCTCTTTTTGCTCTTTCGCAAGCCGCTCCGCGAGGCGCCCGGAAAGTTTCACGTAATTATTGGGATCGGAATAGGCAACGCCCGGAACCTCGATCAATTCTGCGCCTTGCAGGCGCAAAAAATCCTTTTTTTCCTCGCTCTGCGTGTCGGGAATGACAATGACCGTCTTATAGCCCAAGGCATTGGCGACGAGAGCAAGACCGATCCCCGTGTTGCCTGCCGTGCCCTCGACGATCAATCCACCAGGCCGTAAGATTTTCCGCGCGATTGCATCCTCGACAATAGCGAGCGCGGCGCGGTCCTTGACGGACCCGCCGGGGTTCATGAACTCGGCTTTGCCGAGAATGGTGCAGCCGGTCAGTTCCGAGGCGCGGCGCAGTCTAATGAGGGGGGTATTGCCGATGGCTTCGATGACATTGGCCGCAACGGTCATATCGGTCAAATTTCCACGCCGGAGCTTTCAAAAATAGGGCGTCGACTATGGGCGGTTTGCGCACGCCAGGTGCCAGCATCACCGTGCCGGCCGCGATGGTCGTTCCGGGAAGGAATCGTCCTTTAAGGCATCTATTTGATGGCTGCTTCGTAGCGCTCCGCGACATAGTCCCAATTTATGAGATTATCGACGAAGGCCTTGAGATAGTCGGCCCTGCGATTGCGGTAATCGATGTAATAGGTATGCTCCCAAACATCGATGGTCAAAATCGGCGTTCCCTGCTGCAGCAAGGGATTTTCGGCATTCGCCGTCTTGACGACGGAGATCTTTCCGTCCCTGACGGAAAGCCACGCCCAGCCCGAGCCGAATTGCGTCGTGCCGGCCTGCACCAGCTCCTGCTTTACCTTTTCAACCGATCCAAAAGTCTCGACGAGCGCCTTTTCGAGTTTTCCCGGAATATTACCGCCGCCATCCGGCTTGATTGATTTCCAATATTCGGAGTGGTTATAATGCTGTGCCGCATTATTGAAGAGCGGCACGTTGACGCCATAACTTTCCTTGAGGACATCTTCCAGGGACTTGCCCTTTACGGAGCTGTCCGTCAAAAGATTGTTGGCCTGGGTCACATAGGCCGCATGATGCTTGTCGTGATGATATTCTAGCGTCTCAGCGGAAAGATAGGGCTTCAGCGCGTCATAGGGGTAAGGAAGGTCGGGCAGGACAAAGGTCATTTGGGACTCCTCGGTGGAATGGCCGCCAAAAGACGCGTAATGATGCTGCGGCTGGGACGGCCCCTATTTAGACGGCCACCTTTGCGGCGGCAACCCTTTCCTGAAAGCGAGCCCCTGCCGGACCGCCTGACGTGAATGGGCACCGCCTTTAGAGGTAACGGGACGGCGAGGCCGGTGTGCGGAGAAGATGAGCTATTTCGTGCTTGTTTTGGGAGGGCTTTTGGCACTGGGCGGTGCCGTGGCACTCTTCACTAGTTACGGAATCATCCTGGTCGAGCGGGGCTGGGCTGGCGTCATTGCCGGGACAACGGCGCTGGCGAGCGGAGTCGTGACGATTGCGCTTGGGCTCATTTTGCATCGGCTTTCGAGCTTGCATGAGCTTCTGAAATCCGGGGACGGCGAGCGGGCACGCGGTTTGGCCGAAGCAGACACGGGCGCCTCACTCTCGGCCCAGACGGCGCAATACATTCCCGCTCCCGAAGCGGCCCCCAATTCCGGGGCTGTACCGCCGGCCTCCGGCTTGCGAGCTTGGCCGCAGCGCCAGGCGCGCGCCTTCTACTCCCCCGGACGAACCTTCTTTAAGGCTCGCGGAGCGGCCGTCCCGGCGCCGCCGAGAGTCCGGGACCCCCCGCCTATCCCTTCGGAAGGAAACGAGGGCGCGGCAGATGTTTTGTCCGAGGCGGGTTTGGGGCCGACAACGCCTGCCGAAACCGCGGGCGAAGCCGGGATCGGACAGGATATGCTGGTCCGCTCTGGGCCAGCGGACGAGACAGGCGCCGAGGGCCAGCGAAGCGGAAGACGCGGGCCTGGGCTGCTTCAAGACGATGCGGGAACCGAACCGCGCACCGCGAGGCCATTGCCCGAGATGCCAATACCCGAGACGCCAATTGGTCCCGGCGAAGTTAGCGTGGAAACTTGGCCGGGAAATGGCTGGCCGGCCCAACCTACGATCGTTCCGGAGGCGGGACCCATAGCAGAAAAAGAAGGGCCAGAAATCCCCTTGCCCGAAGTGCGGGAAACCGCAAAGTCGGAACCCTTT
>CAYWHF010000425.1:0-2778 GCA_964457695.1 uncultured Methylocapsa sp. | reverse complement strand
GAGCAAAAGCGGCTCGCAAAAAGGGGGTGCAGGTTCGGGTCCCTCATAAATTGCTCATTTGAATATTAGCCCTTCGGGCCGCTGACGGCGGGAAATTACGCATGATTGGTGGAGTAAGAGAGTAACGGGTTATTAATCAACATAGCAATCCGCAGGAACTTATATAGTCGTCCCTTGTTGTCTTGCCATGAACGCAAGACCAGCAAATCCAACCGGCGCCGTTCTCATTGTCGAGGATGAGCCGTTCACGCGCCTTATGGCTGCCGATGTCCTCTCCGCGGCGGGGTTTGCCGTTCTGGAAGCTGGCAATGCCGCCGAGGCCCTAAGCCTTCTCGAAGCACATGCGAATGTGCGCGTCGTCTTCACCGATGTGGACATGCCAGGTTCAATTGACGGATTGGAACTCGCGAGGCGTATTGATCAACTCTGGCCATCGATCGGGATTGTCATTGGCTCTGGACACACCGCTCACATGGCGCGGACTCAGGGCACGTACAGTTTCCTTGCAAAGCCCTATTCAGGCCCGGCACTTGTACGTCAAATCAAAGAAGCAGCGCATACAACCGGCGCGAGGGACCCTCACACTGCGTTCATCGCATGAGTGTGACGGGAATGCGGAAGCCTGAACAGACCTTCATTCCCGCCGATTTCACAATAATGAGAAATCACAACTTTGCCTGCGCGCCCAAAATGGTTTCGACCGGGGCCGGTCCCGTCTCGCCGAATTGCGTCCGGTAAACGTTAAGGTTTTCGATCACCCGCTGGACGTAGTTGCGCGTCTCTGTAAAGGGGATCCTTTCGATCCAATCGACCGGATCGACGCCCGGTTTGCGCGGGTCGCCATAGGCGTCGATCCATTCCTTGACGTTCTTTCCTCCGGCGTTATAGGCGGCGAAGGTAAGGACGTATGAGCCCTTTTGTTCGGCCATGAGCTCGCCCAGGTGGCGTGCCGCGAGCCTTGCATTGTATGCTGCGTCCGTGGTGAGCCGTTTTGGATCGAAGGCGACGCGTGCCCGTTGCGCTGTCCTTTTCGCGGTCGAAATGATCATCTGCATCAGACCCTTGGCCCCGGCGGTGGAGACGACAGATGTTTTAAACGCGCTCTCTTGGCGGGCGATCGAATAGACGATCGAAGGCGCAACGGAATTTTCCAATGGCTCGTAGGGAGGCACGCCATAGCCCGGGAACGCCAGCGAGTCGATCGGCATACCCCGCTGGCTGATGATCTTGCCAACACTGAGCGAGAGGTAAGCGTCGCGCTGCTTCGCGACGAGGCTGGCGAGAGCAGCCACCTGCGCTTCGTCAGCCAGATGTCCCGCGGCTTCGATTACGAGCGGAGCCGCCAATTCTTTCTCGCCAGCGGCAAAAAGGAGTTCGACCACCTTGATCGCCTCGTTCCGGTCATCGCCCAAAGCCTCGGTGGCGATTGTCTGGATCGGCAGCGTTGTCAGCCCGAGCTTTCCGCGCGCGAGCTGGCCATAGAAGCTTGTCTTATAAGCCGCCGCCTTCTCGTAAAAGGCACGCGCCTTTGCCGTTGACTGGGGTTGAGAGGAAGCCTCGGCGGCCCGGGCCTGCCAATATGCCGCCCTTGCCTTTGAGACCGGCGTTGCGGCGAGAGCGGCAATGGTATCGAAATGCGCGGCTGCGCGCTTAGGGTCGTTGAGGAATCGCAGCGCAATCCAGCCGGCATGAAACTCGGCCTCAATCCGGACTTCCCGCGAAACGGCCCCATGTTCCGCGCAAATTCTGTAGGCGGTCTCTTTGTCGTTTTGATCGAGGATCTTGCGGGCAAGAAGGCGGCGTTCGGTCCACCAAGCGTCGCCATCGACGAGAGCCTTAGGATCGCGCGGAGAAGACAGCATGAGGTCGGCGGCTGCGCGGATTTTGTCCGCGTGGCGCAGTTTATGGATCTGCGCAAAAAGAAACGCTGGATCGGAATGCAGCGCCGGTGAAACCTTGGCGAGCAGCTTGTCGCCGCGGGCTTCGGCGACCACTGCGGCATGAGCCTTGGCGAGCGCCAGAACGTCGGGGCCAGCCAATGCCGCGGCACGAAACGCAGCCCCGTTTTGCTCTTTGTAGAGCAGCCGCATGGCGCGATATTTGTGGTCGGCCGCGCCGAGATAAGCGGCAAATTCTGCTTTGATCCTCGATTCGAGCTGAGGGTTAATGTCGGACTCGCGCCACACGGCGCGCACGAGATCGCCCGCCTCGCCCGTGCGCCCGTCCCCGGCAAGCGCGCGTGCCAGGGCCAATTTGCCGGCGGCGGTGGCTGGCATAGCGTCGCCAAAATAGGTTTTTACGATCGCGTTGCTTTTCCGGTCACCATAAAGCGATTCCTCGCTGCGCTTTTTTAGCCACTCGAGCGCTGGCCATGTGGGATGGGCTTGCATGAAGGCTTGCAGCCGGTCGAAACCCGCCTCATGCGGAAAACCGCGCAGCGCGATCCATTCGAGCGCGGTCTTGACGGTTTTGTTTTGGGCGGCCGCTGCGGCCAGAATGGGGTCGGCCCAGCGCCATGCCGCTTCCACTTCATCGCGACGCATGAACAGCGTGGGATTGCCGCGCACCACATCCAGCAGGAGACGTTCGTAAGCATCAGGCTGCTGCACGCCAAAGGCCTCGGCAAAACTCATATCAAGCGACACGTAGCGCAGACGCAGCCCGCCGGGGCCCGGATGCTTGATGGTGACCCAGAGCTTGATGTTTTCGTCCGGCTGCAGTCGCAGCACCAGGCGATTCTGCGCGTCCCACACCACGAACGCCTCGGGGATGGTCTCG
>CAYWHF010000424.1:1328-2791 GCA_964457695.1 uncultured Methylocapsa sp. | reverse complement strand
CCGCCGGGTTGGCTGGGGCGAGAACACCACGGACGAAATGGGCGATCTCTGGATCGAGAACGATCGCATCGTCGCCGCGCCTTTGGACAAGCAGGCCGATGAAGTGTATGACGTTTCAGGCAAGATCGTCATGGCAGGCGGTATCGACATTCATTCCCATATCGCGGGCGGCAATGTAAATTCCGCCCGTTTACTCCTGCCCGAAAAACATCAAAATTTCTTGCCCCATCCGTTGGCGCTGCCGCTTTCTACGGCCAAATGGTCGACCTTCGAAACCGGCACGATTTACGCATCGATGGGCTTCACCACGGTGATCGAGCCTGCCATCGTCCCGCATCAATCGTTCCAGGCGCATCTCGAGCTTTCCGACATCCCGATTATTGACAAAGGGATATTGACCGTACTCGGCAACGACGATTTCTTGCTGTCGCTTTTGCGCGAGGGAGAGAGTTCATCGGCGGTGTCGGATTATGTTGCATCTGCCGTTGCGGCGAGCAATGGCCTTGGCGTCAAATGCATCAATGCCGGCGGCGCGACGGCGTTTAAATATAATGTCCGGACCTTTAGCCTCGATGACACGGTGCCCTTCTATGGCATCACTTCGCGCAAAATCGTCGAGGCCCTGCAGGGCGCGGTCGAGGGCCTTGAAATCCCCCATCCGCTGCATCTGCACGCCAACAATCTCGGCATTCCGGGAAATGTCGCGACCGCGCTTGCGACAATTCAGGCGGCGCGCGGCCAGCGTCTGCATCTCGCGCATCTCCAATTTTATTCCTATGGCAGCGAAGGCGGCCACGGTTTTTCCTCCGCCGCCGCGGAACTCGCCGCGGCCGTGAATGCCGCGCCAAATATCACCATCGATGTTGGCCAAGTCATGTTCCGGCAAACGGTGACGATTTCGGCCGATGTGCTGCGCCAGTTCAACGGCGCAGGGATGGCGAATCCAAAAAAATCCATCATCCATGACGGCGATGCCAATGGCGCCGGCATCGTTCCCTATCTTTACCGCGAAACCGATTTTGCCAATGCCGTGCAATGGTGCTGCGGGCTTGAATTGTTTTTGCTGATCGAGGATCCGTGGCGAGTCTTCTTCACCACAGACCATCCGAATGGCGCGCCTTTTAAGACCTATCCGGAAATTTTTGCGCTGATTATGAGCCGCGATGCGCGGGCAGAAGCCACCGCGCGCCTGCCGCAGGAGGTAGTTGCGATGACGACGCTGCCTTCAATCGCCCGCGAATACACTCTCGCCGAGATCGCCATTATGACCCGTGCGGCCCCAGCAAAGCTGCTTGGCCTCAAGGATCGCGGCCATCTTGGTGAAGGTGCCTTGGCCGACGTCGCGGTTTATTCGCCCGGCACCGACATCGCAAAGATGTTTCGCTACGCCCATTTGGCCTTCAAGGATGGCGACTTTGTCGTTCGGCAGCGTGTCGGTAGGGCGGAGCATGAACAAGAGTGCG
>CAYWHF010000424.1:0-1318 GCA_964457695.1 uncultured Methylocapsa sp. | reverse complement strand
GGGTTCCCGGCAACATAGGTAAATGTGCCTTGCCGTCTGCCTCGGTTGATTAGTCCGTCACCGCCATCGCGAAGAGGTTTCGCACGGGGCATTTGGCCTTACAGGCTGGCGCCTTGGTCGTGCGCGACGGGCGCGTGACGCATTATCGCTGGGGCAAGGCGCTCACCGTCAAACCGGGCTATGACAAAGCGATCGACCGCCGCTTGTCGGACTATTACGACCGCCATTTCGGCAGTTCGCGCGATTTATTTGCGGTGAAAGCGCATCTCCTTCCCCATTCCGAGCCATTCGCGGAGGTACGGTGCGCCCAATAAAACGCAACGGCGTCCGCATCGACGACAGTTTTGCCGAGGCCTTTCCAATGCGCGGGACGGCGATTCTTATCACCGCGCCAAACCGCCGCTGGGCTCTTCAAGCAGCAACGACGATGACCGGCTTTGCGACTTCCGTAATCGGCTGCGGCGCAGAAGCGGGCATCGATTGCGAACGGCCGAAGTCAGCCACACCAGACGGGCGCCCGGGTGTGCGCGTGCTCATGTTTTCGGTCTCGACCGACACTTTGCAATCTCAGCTTGTCAATCGCCTCGGCCAATGCGTGCTGACATCGCCAGGCTCCGCCTGTTTTGCCGATCTCGACGCCGCCGATCGCTTACAGCTTGGCGACGCCATCCGTTATTTCGGCGATGGCTGGCAAATTTCGAAAAAATTCGGCGCCAGGCATTTTTGGCGCGTCCCGGTCATGGACGGCGAATTTTTGTGCGAGGCGACAACGGGCCTGACCAAAAAAGCGGTCGGCGGCGGCAATCTGCTGATTATGGGCAGAACTCACAATACGACGCTGCGCGCCGCCGAGCTCGCCGTTTCGGCGATGAACAAAGTCGAGGGCGCCGTCTTGCCTTTTCCAGGCGGCATCGTCCGTTCGGGCTCGAAGGTCGGCGCGAAATACAAAACCATGACGGCTTCGACCAACGACGCCTATTGCCCAACGCTTCGCGGCGCGGTCGTAACGCAGCTCGACGAAGACATTGGCTGCGTCCTCGAAATCGTCATCGACGGGTTGACCGAGCAAGCCGTTGCCGAAGCGACGCGGGCGGGCCTCGCGGCCATCGTCAAACTCGGGCCGGAGCAAGGCGCGGTACGCGTCGGGGCCGGCAATTACGGCGGAAAACTCGGTCCCTTTCATTTCCAATTGAAGGATCTGCTGCCGTGAAGCCTCTTGTTCTGACCCTCAAGCACGAGCCCAATCAACGGCTCGATCTCTCTCCGCTCGTGCCGCATTTGCTCGGGGCCAAATCGGCTAAGGAGATTGCCGCGATCG
>CAYWHF010000423.1:0-2805 GCA_964457695.1 uncultured Methylocapsa sp. | reverse complement strand
GGGCCAATCTCGTGCGCGTCGCCCGTGTCGGCACCGACAAAACACCTTTTAGGGTCGAGAATGATCCTGGCAATCCCGCGGCGGATGCCAACGGCTTCGTGAAGATGCCGAACGTGAACATGATCATGGAAATGGCGGATTTCCGCGAGGCCAGCAATTCTTACGAGGCCAATCTCCAAATTATTAAACAGAGCAACAGTCTCAATTCCCAGACACTTGATCTATTGAGGAATGCATCATGATCCCGGCGATTTCGGTAGTTGGTTCTTTGTTTGGAACTTCCCCATTGGAGCAGGCTGCTCCGACTGGAGGCCCGCAGACCGCGGCCGCCGCTGGAGGCGACGGATTTGCAAAGGTTTTTGATCAAGTGGGCGCCGTTATCAGCGATCTCAAAACGGGGGAGGCGGCGGCGATTTCCGGTCTTCAGGGCCAGACCTCGGTGCAAAATGTAGTCGAATCGATCATGAAAGCGGAGCATTCGCTGCAAACCGCGATATCGATCCGCGACAAGCTGGTCTCTGCCTATCAGGCGATTAGCCAGATGACGATTTGAGCGGTTCGAGGAAAAAATGCGGGCTCTTTCTATTGCGGCGACAGGAATGGCCGCGCAGGACCTGAATGTTCAGGTCATCGCCAACAACATCGCCAATATCAACACGACGGCTTTCAAGCGCGGGCGCGCTGAGTTCACCGATCTCATCTATCAGACCGAGCGGCTGCCCGGCGTGTCGAGCCGCGGCCAGAACAATACTGTTCCGGAAGGCGCTCTGCTCGGTCTTGGCGTCCGGACCGCGGCCATTCGCCAGCTCCACATCCAAGGCTCGCTGGCCAATACCGGTAATCAGTTCGATCTTGCCTTGAACGGGCGCGGCTGGTTTCAGGTCACTGATGCGAACGGCGGGATTCTTTACACGCGGGCGGGGGCATTTAACACCAATGGGAACGGACAGATCGTGACGACCGATGGATTGGTCGTAAATCCTGCGATGACGGTTCCGCAGAACGCATTATCGGTCAATGTGAGCCAGTCGGGAATCGTCACGGCGATAGTCGCCGGCCAAACGGCGCCGCAGCAAATCGGCCAAATCACGTTGGCGAATTTCGCCAACGACGCCGGGCTTCAGCCATTGGGAGGCAATCTTTACGCGCAGACCGAGGCTTCCGGCCAGCCCGTCACGGGCGTTCCGGGCGATCCTGGATTCGGGACTATTTCGCAAGGTTATCTCGAGAGTTCGAATGTCGATCCGGTTAAGGAGATCACGGATCTGATTTCTGCGCAGCGCGCTTATGAGATGAACTCGAAAGTGATTCAGGCGGCTTCGGAAATGGCGAGCACACTCTCGCAAGGTTTGAGATAAACTGATGCACAAGAGGCGGTTGCCGGCGAAAGGCGCGATATTCTTGACTGCTGTCAGGGTTCTCTTCGCCTTGAATTGCCAAATCGCCGTTGCGGCTGGCGGAAATCTTCTGCCCGTGCCGGACACCACCATTTACCCAGGCGATGTAATCACGGAGCAAGCCCTTGTTGATCGCGACTTTTCCGATGATTTCGCGATGGGCAAAATGGCTGGGGTGCGCACGCGCGCCGACCTTGTGGGCAAAGTTGCGCGGCGTACCTTGCTGCCGGGGCAGCCGATTCCGTCGAATTCCGTCGGGGAGCCGACGGTCGTGGCGAACGGAACGAAAGTCCGGATTATCTTTGAGGAAGGGCCTTTGCATATATCCGCTCTTGGCACAGCGCTGCAGTCGGGCAGCGCCGGAGACATCATCTCTGTCCGCAATATTGCGAGCGGGCTCACGGTGTCTGGAACCGTGCTGGCAGACGGGTCCGTTCAAGTCGGTGGCAGCTGATGCGGCGGATTGCACTCGTCGCTGTGCTTTGCATGATGACCTTCCCGGCCGCCGCTTCCGTGCGCATCAAGGATATCACGACGCTGCAGGGCGTGCGCGAAAACCAGATTGTTGGTTACGGCCTCGTGGTCGGTCTGCAAGGGACCGGCGATTCGCTTACCAATTCGATTTTTACGGCCCAGTCCCTGCAATCAATGCTGGACCGGCTGGGAATTAATATTCGTGGCAATGGCCGGGGTCAACCTTTGCGGACACGCAATATCGCCGCGGTCCTCGTCACCGCAGACTTGCCGGCATTCATCCGGCCAGGATCGCGGATCGATGTCACCGCGTCTTCGCTTGGCGACGCAACATCCCTGCTTGGCGGAACCTTGGTTTTGACCGCGCTGACCGGAATAGACGGGCAGACCTATGCGTTTGCTCAGGGCCAGGTCGCAGTTGCTGGCTTTGCGGTCTCTGGACAGGCAGAGAGCGTGACCCAAAATGTTGCAACAGCCGGCCGTATTCCTGGCGGCGCGGTGATCGAGCGGGAGGTCCCGGGTCAGTTGCGCGATGTCGGGCCGCTCATGCTCGTCTTGAACAATCCGGACTTCAGCACCTCGGTGCGTATCGCCGACGCAATTAACGCCTTTGCGGTCCGCCGCTACAAATACCGCGTGGCGCATGAGCAAGATCAAAGGTCTGTTTTGTTGACGCGGCCGGCCGGTGCAGAGACCACCCGTTTCGTCGCCGAGATCGGGGAGCTTTCCCAGCAAAAGAATGAACTCGAAGCGCTTACCACCGCGCTTCTCCAGACCCACGAGGAGGAGCGAAACGAGGTAGCCCTGACGATTCACGCGGAACCCCTCCAGCAGCTCGCGATGCTGCAGCGCCTGATCGAGGTGGGGGCGCCGCGAGAAGAGTGGCAGGAGGTCTCGGCCGACATCGCACTCTCGCTTCGGGCGCTTTCCGCCA
>CAYWHF010000422.1:0-2806 GCA_964457695.1 uncultured Methylocapsa sp. | reverse complement strand
TTCGATATCCCGCACTTCAAACCCCATTAGACGGCGGGGATTGGAAGTAAATTGGTTATTGGGCAACCAGGGCGGCCTTTTTCGCGACGGTCAGAGGGAACGCAAAAACGAGTCCACTCCCAGATGTGAGCCCCCACCGGCCGCTCCACCTCGCATAACTCAGGCATGACTTCCGAAAGCAAATGGGGGCGGGTTGACGCCAAGAACCGCTGGTAACCGAGTACCTTGCCGTCCTCAATATAGAGCATGTGCACGGCATGTTTATCGTCGAACTGGTCGATCTCACGGCCGTCCGGCTTAGCGAGATTTTGCCAGCCCATTTCCTTTACAAACACTTGATGCCGCAAGCGATAGGCTTGGTTCATCTCGTTGCGATAATGATAATCATTTTCGGCGGTTACAATGTGAATCACGGACGTTCTCCAGGTTACTTCTGGAAAATGCCGGTTGCCTCCAGCGCCGTGGTCATTTTCCAGATCTGAGGGAGAATGGCAGGGGCAAGCGCATCTTCATAGTACGCATTCGCGTACCCGTAGCGATTGAATGCAGAGAATGCGAAACACCTTGATATTGCGGGTTTATCCGCAGCCGGCCGTACGGAGGGCCGCTAACCTCGGTCTAACGGGCAACGCAGATTGAATACTTGGAACGGTTGAGGAGGAGCGCGAACGGCTCTTTCGCGGTCCCCAAAAGCCTTGCGACAAGCGACGCTTCGGGACTGCACTCTCTTTCAGAGGGCTTCTATTAGGCGATCAGGCCCCGGCGAATCGCTTCTGCGACAGCCTGGGCGCGGTTGATCGCTCCGAGCTTGGAGCGCGCGGAGCGCAAGTGTTTGTCCGCGCCATGCTCGGAGATGCTCATAATCTCGCCGATTTCCCAATCGGCCTTTCCTTCGGACGCCCATTGCAGAGCCTCGCGCTCGCGTGCGGACAATCTAATCTGCCGTTTTTGGTCCGACGATTCCTGCTGCAATGCTATCACCCGCCCGATGGCGTAAGTCGCAACAAGCGTTAGCATGCCCCGGGCCTCGGGATCAGTCTCGAAAGCTTTGCCAGATAGGGAAAAACCGACCAATTGTCTGTCAAGCGTAAGCAAGGAAGTAGAAAAGCCCTTCTTGAGACCCAATTCCGAGCCTTCCTCCAAGATCCGTCGCGCTGACGGGTCGTCGTCCATTTCTTGTTCTAACTCGTTCCAATAGAATGACCCGGCGAGCTTTGTCATCCGGCGAACGGTTGGATCCCGGAAGGCATAGCCTTTTGCGGCATAACGTGTCATCCATTCGTCGGGGATCTGACAGAACAACACACTGTCGAGCTGCTGGCGGCGGGTAGCACCCGGCACCGGTATTGTCGTGGCAATGACGTATTCGGCACCGATCTGCCCAAGATGCCGCAGGAGCTGAGACGAGATGTCCTCGACATTGCGGGCGCGATCGAGGTCATGGATGAACCGGATCGTACTGTCGAGAGAACTACGAAAAGCGCATGGACGCACCGTCGACCTCACCTAAAATAAACTGCGCCCTCGCAAACCTTGGCCGACGGTTTTTGCCCCCCGCGGCGACTGAAAACAAGGAAAACAAAGCGCAATTTGATATAAATTCACAAGAAACACTATCTTATATCATCAATCGGCGTTTTTTTCAAGCCCAAAATCGGGCGCCCAAGGCGAGCCCAAACACGATAACCCAGAATATCGAAACAATCGTGAACGGTAAGCGGGCAAAAGGCGGCGCGGCAATGCTTTGCGGCAAGCCGCCGTCGAGCGCGCCTTCGACGCCGAGCGGGAGCTTGGCCAAAACACGTCCATAGGGGTCGACGATCGCGGAAATCCCAGTGTTGGCTGCACGAACCAAAGGCAAGCCTTCCTCGATCGCGCGCAGCCGCGCCTGGGCAAAATGCTGATAAGGCCCGGGCGTCGTCCCAAACCAGCCGTCGTTGGTAACGTTAAGAAGCATTTTGGGGCGTTCCTCCGGCGCCCCGGCCTCTAAGGCCTCGCCCGGGAAAATTGCCTCGTAGCAAATTAATGGCGCGGCGCGAGGCATGCCTGGAATGACCAATGACCGCGGCCCCGCGCCGGGGGCGAAGCCGCCGGGGATATGGACAAACTGCCTCAGGCCCAGGCGGTCGAAAAACGAGTTAAGGGGCAAATACTCGCCGAAGGGCACAAGGTGCATTTTGTCGTAGTAATCAAGAATACGTCCTTCGCTCGAAACGACTTGGATCGCATTAAAGTAACGAGGATGCGCGCTGCTCTTCGCCCCGCTGTCCGCTCGCGCGGCGCCGGTGACGAGGACCGTGCTTTTCGGCAGTGCATCGCCGATGTCGACAAGTGCCCAAGCGGAGCGCGCCAAGATAAAAGGGAATGCCGACTCTGGCCAGATGAGCGTACTGACCCCATCGAGCCCAGAGCCGCTCTTTTCCGCCCCGCGCGCGGACAAGGCGAGATAGCGGCCTAGAATCTTAGCGCCATTCTCCGGCCGGAATTTTTCGTCCTGCGTCAAATTGGGCTGCATGATGCGCAGAGTTACGCCCGCAACCAATTTTGGAGGCGGCTCCAACAGACGCAAGGCGCCAAATCCGCAAATTCCGACAAAGCCAAGGACCGCTGCGACAACAGGCAATGGAACACGGAAGACCTCCCGTCTAGCGGGCCTCTTGCCGGCATACGCAGCTGGCGCAGTAAAGATGAGGATCGCAGCAATCGTCAGCCCGTAAAGGCCAATGACGGCGGCAAGTTGCGCGGTCAAGAGATTGCCGCCGAGTGCCATGCCAAATACGTTCCAGGGAAAGCCGGTGAAGAGATG
>CAYWHF010000421.1:0-2816 GCA_964457695.1 uncultured Methylocapsa sp. | reverse complement strand
GGGCGGCGCGAGAGATGACAGGCTTCGAGCCCGCGGTGACCGCGGTCACGCGGCCGGTCGTCGGAAGGCGGCTGCCGAACGGAGGCCCGGTGAAGTTGGCCTTCTGGGAAATCGGTGGCGGCCCGATGAAGGTCCACTGAGTGGCGAAAGCAACCGAGGGCAGCGCACCGGAAAATTCGCCGTTTGCGCTAACCACGTTGGCAGTATCCGCGGCGCTCGAGGCTCCCTGAGCATGGCGCATCGAGGACTCCATCGCGCGCATTTTGGAAATCGCGCGTGATACCCCATGGGCCGGGGACCCAAACTGGAGACCGTGCTTCGAGGCGTAGAAATCTTCGCGTGCGCGGATGTGGCTGCTGCTGAGCTGTCCTGCAGGCGTCGTTAGTCGACGGCTGGATGCCGTGCCGTCGGGGTTCTGCGCACCGACGTTGGATGCGGCGATCCACAGAATCGAAAAGCTTACGGCGCCAATAAAGGCGGCGAGGACTCCAAGCTGCGCCCTACCCGAAAAATAGCGGCTCAATGCCCCCAAGAGACACCTCCGTAGCAACGGTAAATATGATCGATCGCGAAGGAGGGTCGAGGTCCTTCGAGTTTGCCGCACAAATTGAAGTCGGCGACCGTTCTGTTCACGTGCGCCTTCGAAACGTGACCGCGCGTGAGAGTCTTATTGAAGTTCAAACAGACGAGCATGGAATTCATAGGCGCGTCTGCTCCATCCTAAAAAAATGAGGCACTCGCACGTTTGAGTCAAAAAATTATTTCGCCGTCGCTCCTTTAATCATCTCTTACAATTACAAGAGTGAATAAGGCATCTTTTATTTAAGTAGCAAAATCAGCCGTAGGCACTGGGAATCCGGTCGCCGATGTGCCCCAAAACGGCGGCTGAGGTTCGTTTGCATGCATTAGACGTTTTCAAGCAAAAAATGGATACGAGGGGACCGACCGTGCACATTTGAATCCTCGCCCGTCGGATTGACTGTTTCAGGAACTCGCCTTATCGTCGCCAATTAAACGACCGTTCAACTGAGGAGGACTTCCCATGAATCGCAATTTCGAATTCAAACAACTGCTCCGCGCCTATCGCGGCGGCATCATCGATGAGGCAACGTTCGAAGCCGAAGTGCGCGCGCTCGAAAACGGCAGCGCCGGCACCAATGGCCATCGCGGATTCGCCGCCTTCGGCAAGAACTACGGCTCCGAGAAGGAAGCCGTGCTGGAGTTCCTCGATCGCGCCCGCGCCGGCGAGCTCAACGGCGCCGAGGCTTTCAACGGATGGGTCAAGACCTGCAAAACCGAATGCATCTACATGGGCATTCAGATGATCGCCGAGCGCGAGGCGTATCATTCCCGCATTTTCGCCAAGCGCCTTGGCGAGCTAGGTGGGATGGCGCAAGCCGGTCCGACCGAACAGGGCCGCAAGCTGACTGAAGCGCTCTCCAGTGATATGGCGGACAACAAGAAGTTCCTCTACATCACCACCAACTTTGGGAACACTGCTGATGCGATCGCGCCGATCCGCGCTTTCGGTGAGAGCCTCAAGGAAGACATGATGACCAAGGAAGCGGTACGCCTATTCTGCGAGGACGAACTCTCCAGCGGGAAGTGGCTAGCCGAGACCTGCGCGGCGCTCAATCCTGCTGCGGGCGCGAGCACTTCCGCTTCAGCCTCGATGTAAGCGGCGATTAAGCGAGACTGATTCAGCGGCGGATGACCTATGCGGTCGTCCGCCGCTTCCTTTTGCTGCTGCCGCCGTCGCAAAAACTATCGGCAGATAAGGCCGGCGGCTTTAGCCAGCTTCTTCTGACGATCATCGAATGTGTAAAAGGTGTCCGCTCCGAGGACGACCGCCGACGCCACCTGCAAGATATCCAGCGACCGGGTGCCAAGTCGGCCACTCCATCGAATCGACAGCCGCACGGCTTCGACGTAAATCGCGTCCGACATGGGCTTGACCACCAGCATCCCGGCATCTACGTCTGCGCGGAATGAGGCAACTGCGGACTGCAACTGGTCCTCATTGATTTCCTTGCGAAACAGATGGAGCTGCAGGGCGTTCATAAGTTCCAGCTCCCCCAACGATGAAAGCAGGATTGGAAGTTGCGCCTCAGAGATTCGCGCCGCCGCAAGATTGGAGTTTGAATCCAGAACGTAAATCGATGCGATGAAGCCGGTATCAGCGTAAGCGTTCAATAGCGATCGCGTTCCTCTGCGATCCGCTGAGCGGCCGTTATCTTAAGCTTCCGATTGCCGTAAATGCGTTTCAGGCGCGCCATGAAGTCGGGCATCTGCGGCTTGGCGGGTGGCGTCGCGGGAGTGAGCGTGCCGATGACGCCCTTTCGCTTGGTAATCCCGTGCTCTCCCCCTGGCGCAAGATCCGCTCGACCGCCGGGAAGTTATAGCGCAAGTCCCGCACGCTGGCCTGTTTCATGTGATACATCATAGCATCACATAAAAGCTCATACCAAAGAAGCCAACCAGGTGTTCAGCTTTCTAAGCCCGCTTTTTGCAGTCGATTCTTCGCTTGACAGATGCTCTTGCGAATTGCTCGTCTGGCTCTTCGCAACCAGTCGTTGGGGCGCACTCTGGAATATCCGGGAGGATCGTCATGGCAACTCTTCGCGGCGAGCAAATCATCGCGCAGTCGTTCAAACGTGAAGGCGTCGATACCATCTTCTTCATGATGGGCGGACCCACCGGCGGTACCGCCGGCGCATGCCTCGAGCTCGGCATGAAGGGGATCTATGTACGTCATGAACAGGCCGCCGCGATGATGGCGCATGCGTATTCGCGCGTCTCCGGCAAACCCGGCATCT
>CAYWHF010000420.1:0-2818 GCA_964457695.1 uncultured Methylocapsa sp. | reverse complement strand
GGTCGGCTTCGTCGATGACGAGAATTTCAATTCCGGTCAGCAGCAGCTTGCCGCGATCGGAAAAATCCAAAAGGCGGCCGGGGGTGGCGATCAGAACATCGGCGCCGCGCGTGATCTTGGATTCCTGGTCGCCGAAGGAAACGCCGCCGATCAAGAGCGCGACATTGAGCTTGTGGCGAGCGCCGTAACGGACAAAACTTTCTTCAACCTGCGCAGCAAGTTCCCGTGTTGGCTCAAGGATAAGCGTGCGCGGCATGCGCGCCCTCGCTCTCCCGCGTTCAAGTCGCGAGAGCATGGGGAGCGTGAACGCGGCGGTCTTGCCGGTACCTGTCTGGGCAATTCCGAGCACGTCGCGTCCGGCAAGCACATGCGGAATTGCTTCTGCCTGAATAGGTGTCGGCACTAGGTATCCAGATGCCTCGACAGCTTGAAGAACCTTTTCGCTGAGGCCAAGGTTGGTGAAAGACATTTTTTTTCCAAATTGGGCCGTAATCGAACCCCCACCGTGTCGAACGGTCACGTAAGGATCGCCACCTTCTCGCGGGCGACCTTTCACGCCGGAGTTAAAACAACCATCCAAGCTCGCGGAATATACCGCCTAAACGATCGCTTCGGCACATATCTAAGTGGTGCCGGTCAAGCGGTTCCAAAGCACCGGCAGCAAGAAGCTCCAGCCGCCGATTCAGACGACAAATTACTCCCTATCGTTTATCTCGGCTCAACGCAATCACCTTCCAACATTCACGCTGGGCTACCGCAATTGGGCATTTGTAGCTTGAGCGAGGAGCGATGGAGGCCTCCATGGGACCGCCAACGGCGAATCCTATCTTTCGAATCTATCTCAGCCCGCGCCCCAACCATTGTTGCGCGCCAAAATCACCGCAAAAGCCAAATGCGATTCCGCTGACCACGTTTTCCTGGCGGGATGTTCGGCGATCATGTCTGCGACATAGCCAAGCCGGAAAGGGCATAGGCGCGTGCACGAAAGGACCAGTCCATATCTTCGGCTAAAGCGTTCCTGAACGGCCCGACGGAATCGAAAACTTTACGCCATCCGAATATGGTGCCTGTACCTGTAAATCTGACCTTGTGTAAGGTTCAAAGTCAAACGCGAAAACCATTTCGAATGCTTCGACCGGATTCGGGCTGAGACGATCTTCGCTCGTAGCAATGACGCAGCTGCCGATAAAATCGTAAGTCCGAATCCGGCAACACGTTTCTCGATCCAATCGCGATTGGGCACACAATCTGAATCGATAAATGCCAAAATGCTCCCCATGGAAGCGGCAATCCCCGCCGTTCTAGCGGGACGGCCATAGTCGGATTGAACTGCACAAAAGATGTTTTGGACTGCGGCGCTGAATTTGTTGGTACCTACGGACCAATATATGGGTGCGCATGACGATCGAAACCCGGCATTCATAGAGTTCCTAAAGGCGCCAGGGGCGGCGACTCTCGATTTCAGCGGCTACTACGTCGGAGAGTCGCGCGCGGCAAGCTATCGTGAGAGCGCTCAGCCTTCTCTGTTTCATCCGCATCGGTACGGCGTCGATTATCCTTCACATAATATGTCATCTATCACGCCGCACAAGTATTTCCGGCGGCCAATAAAGGCATAAAGATGTCAAGAAGCCGGCAATTCGTGGAACTATACTGTAGCAACTCTGCCACAGGCGATTTTTAAACGATCCAGAGGCTTGCATTGCTTGCCAAACGGGCGAATCTGTCACGCCATTGTCATGCGGTCGAGCCAACGCTCCCGGCAGACAAAAGTCTGAGGGAGCTGTGTGATGAAAATCCAAGAACTGAAGTACACCGTCGCGGCCTTGGCATTAGGGGCTCTCACGGCCTATCCGGCCACGACCGCGCGGGCGGACAGCAGCACGCTTGCCGAAATTCGCGCTCTCAGGGCCAAGCTAAGAGAACTCGAAGCAAAGGTCGCCCGGGACGAGGAACAGGTCCGCGCCATCGCGAAGTTCCCGAAGATGCCGCCACTGGCCGAGACGCCAATTGTGTGCAAGGACGCGCCCTGTCCGCCGCCCCCTCCGCCGGTTTTCGTGAGCTTCGCCAATGGACTCAAGGTCGAGTCCTGGGACGGAGCCTTCAGCTTTAAGATCGGCGGACGTATTTTTGTGGACGGCGGCGTCAACAGCCAGCCCGTCCAGAATTTCAATGGCTTCCCGGTGGGGTCGCCTTTCCGTCCGTTCTTCCCCGCGCACACCGCGACGGGATTTGGCAACCAGGTGGGCTTCCGCCAGGCCCGGCTCGAAGTCGAGGGCCGGGCATGGGAGGAATGGCTATACAAGCTGCAGTATGACTTCAACGGTTCACCCAACGGTCTTGTCCAAGGCGGCATTCGCGACTTCTGGCTCGCCTGGCAGCCACATTTTGTGCAGCCGATTACGCCTCTCACCATTCAGATTGGCAATCAGTTCGAGGCAAGCGGCATGGAAAGAGCGGCCTCGTCCAAATATAGAGACTTTATCGAGCGCGGATTCGTGAGCGACCTTCTGTCCGGCAACCGTCACGTGGGCATTGCGGCCACGACCGGTGGCGACGATATTTGGGGATTTTACGGCAAGCCGACCTGGAGCATTAAGGGCGGCATCTACAGTACCAGTTTTGAAGACGGTGCCCCCGTCGGGCAGGTCGTAAACGCTGCCGGCGTTGTTACCAATATCGGGATACCCGCCGGAAATTCCAATTTCTTGAATCCGCTTGCTGGCGGCCACCAATATTGGGATGCAGCTCTCCGGCTGACCTATGCCCCCATTCGTGACCCGGAACATCTGCGGCACTTGGGCGGCTGGGTGCGCTA
>CAYWHF010000419.1:0-2830 GCA_964457695.1 uncultured Methylocapsa sp. | reverse complement strand
GGCTACCCGGCTGGGAATAGCGCTGCAGTTCTTCAAAACTTCCCGGTCTCTCATTGGCGGGCCGAATAGTTGCGGTTATCGAGGGCGTTGAGACCGAGGTTCAAAGATTCCTCGCCGAACGTTCTCAACTGTTGTTCATACTGGTCCCACCTTGTGGAGATATTCCCCGGCGGATGCCAAATTGCGTGCCCAGATCCGGACGCGGGCATGGGTGATTGCCACGGCGAGCGCATCCGCGGCATCGCCGCTTTGAAGTTCGCTCCCATTCAGGAGAATGCCAGCCATCATTGCGATTTGCGTCTTCTCGGCGTGGCCGGTGCCGGTCAGGGTTTTCTTGATGAGATTTGCGGCATATTCCGCGACGGAGAGTCCCGCAAGCGCCGGAACGACAAGCGCAATTGCGCGCGCCTGACCGAGTTTTAGCGCCGATTGCGGATTGCGATTGACAAAGGTTTCCTCGACGGCCGCCTCGCTTGGCCCATACTCTCTTATGACGGCGGCAAGATTTTCATGCAGCTCTCGAAGCCGCGTTGCGATCGGCTTTCGATCATCCGGGCGGATGCTGCCGCTGCCAATATATGCGAGGTTGGCGCCGAACGACTCGATGACTCCCCAGCCTGTTGACCGCAATCCGGGATCAATGCCAATAATACGGATCGCCGCTTGCATGGCCAAGCCTAAAGAGTCTTGCGGCCGGATAAAATGTTCGGCAACAAGTCACTCCAGAAGCATGCGTTTTAATAGCTCCATCTCCTCGGCTAATGCCGCCTCTGATGTTACAAGGCCAGTGATTTTTCGAACCGCATGGAGCACGGTCGTGTGGTCGCGGCCGCCGAACCTGCGGCCAATTTCAGGCAGCGAGCGAGGAGTCAAGATCTTCGCGAGATACATAGCGATCTGGCGCGGTCGCACAACGCTTGCGGTCCGCCGCGAGGACAAAATATCCGCGCGGCTCACGTTGAAATGGGTCGCAACGAGCTTCTGGATATCCTCGATCTTTACGCGTTTTGGCTCAGGGGTGCGCACCAGATCGCGAATGGCGAGCTCGGCGATTTCCATCGAAATGGGCGCGCCGTTCAATGACGCATGAGCCAGCAAGCGGTTGACGGCACCATCGAGATCTCTTCCATGCGTCTGGATGGCGCTGGCGACATAAGCAACCACGGGGGCGGGAACGTCAAAGGTTGGATGCACAAGTTTTGCCGCAGCGATGCGGGATTCGAGAATCTTGATTCTCAGCGCCGCGTCCAGCGCGCCGATTTCGATGCAAAGCCCGCCCGCCAGGCGTGAGCGCACCCTTTCGTCGAGGCTTTCGAGATCGCTTGGCGGCCTGTCGGCCGCGCTCACAATCTGCCGCCTCGAATCGATCAACGCATTGAGCGTATGGCAAAACTCCTGCTGGATCGACTTGCCTTGGAGGAATTGTATGTCGTCGATCACGAAGACATCGATAGCCCGCAGCCTTTCCTTGAAAGCGATCGCCGTCTGTGCCTTGAGGGCGGAAACGAAGCCATACATGAAGCGCTCGGCTGTGAGATAGATGACGCGCCGCTTATCCGAAGCCGCAGCATGGACAATGGCTTGCAGGAGGTGCGTCTTTCCCAGACCAACGGACGCATGGAGATAAAGCGGATTATAGTGCAACGGATCTCCGGCAGAAGCGAATGCTATTTGCTGTGCGGCGTGATGCGCGAGCTGATTGGATGATCCAACGAGGAAATTTGCGAAGGTCAGCCGCCGGTCCAGAGGCGATCCTGAGAGCGCGTCCTCCTCGCTGGACTGCAAAGAGGGCCTCTTCGGAGGAACCAGCGTATTCCCCAGCATTCCCACCGGCGAGAGCGGCGGAAGCGGCGTTGGATTGCGCCCTTTTGCAGGATCCATGATGCTGCAAGAAGAAAGATGAGGGATGCTACCCGCCGCGCGGGCGATCGCCGGCCGGGTCGAGGAACGGACATTGATTGAAATCCGCTTCACAGCGGGGAATTCGGCTGCCAGGGTCGGCAGAATTCTTTCGGCATAGTGTGATCTTATCCAGCTCTGCAGAAACTTTGTCGGCACGGAAAGATAAGCGTCCCCATCCGACAGCGCGTCGAGTTCGAGGCATCTAAACCATGATGAGAAGACCTCCTCGCCAAGTTCCGCGCGCAGCCGCAGGCATATGCGCATCCAAGCCTCGCCCTTGCCGGCTCCGTTATTTGCACCACTGGAAAATGATCCGTCGCCAAGGTCCCTCGGATTTGAAATTTGTCTGCTTGAATCCGGCATCGGTTCTCTTCCTCAGGATTTGGGGCACAGCGCCGCCCTTCGTGCGAACGCCGGCGCTATCGATGTGACAATGAGTTTGAGAGGAGGTTCGGCGCGAACTAGCCGCGACTGCGCCGGCGGTGCCGGGCCGAACCCCAAAAGACCGTCTGAAGACGCCGGGACGGAACCATTCTGGCCTCCTGGCGGATCAGTAAATCCGGACAAAAAGCAATTAGCCTGATCGTTTCCTTCACTGTCGTTTACCCCCCTAAAACTCCGCTTAATTGCATTCGCGGAACCAGTTTCAGCTAAAAGTATAGAAAGCGTCGCGTCCCGGACCTGCACCACGAAGCCAGTAGCATTCGAGGCCTCGAACGGTTTTTCCGAGTAGATACGCACACATACGCGTTCATTAACCGAGCATATATGACTTTGCACGTGATAAGAACACGCCTTTACGCGCTCAACACTTTAAGCTACGTGGAAAACTCGTAGGGAATCTGTCTCGAACTCTGGCAAGAACCAGTCTCGAGCCGACGAAGGACTGTAGCATAGGCGAGACGGACCGCAAGCGCCAATTAACACA